>JADLGX010000145.1 GCA_020849095.1 Candidatus Eiseniibacteriota bacterium | reverse complement strand
TGCGCCGGGCCGAACCGGCCGAGGCGCTCGCCGTGCTCGAAAAGGGCTTCGCGGTCGCCGTTCGCAAGGCCGACGCCACCTCCCGCGGCATGCTGTGGCGCACGCGCGCGCACATGCTGCGCGCGCTGTCGCGCACGCGCGAGTCGGCCGCCTGCTACACCCGCGCCGCCCGCTGGTTCGCCGAAGCCGGCAACGAGCGCGAAGAGGGGCGCTGCGCCATGGGCCTGGTGGACGCGCTCATGTACCTGGGGCGCTACGGCGAGGCGCGCCGCGCCGCCGCGCGCGGCCGCCGGCTGCTCGAACGCTCGGGCGACCGCGCCGCGCTGGCCCGGCTGCTCAACAACGAAGGCAATCTGTGGCACCGGCTCGACCTGCCCGACCGCGCGCTGGCCTGCTACCGGCAGGCCGTGCGCTCGCTCGAAGCGGCAGGTGACCTGCGCAGCGCGCGCATGATCGGCACCAACGTGGGCAACTGCCTGTCGCTGCTCGGCCGCTGCGACCAGGCGCGCGCGCACTACAACAGCGCGCGCGTCGCGCACGAGGCCGCCGACGCTCCGGCCGAGGCCCTGACCGCCATCTACAACCTGGCGTACCTCGACTTCCTCGAGCATCGCGACGAGGCCGCGCTCACCGGGCTGGCCGCCGTGCGCGAGGAGGCCACGTCGCGCGGAATCACGCACTTGGCCGCCCTGGCCCGGCTCGACCGCGCCGAGATCTTCCTGCGCATGGGAGCGCACGACGAATCGCTCGCCGAATCGCGCGACGCCATTGCCGAGTGCTCGGCCATCGGGCTGCGCTACGAGGCCGCCAAGGCGGGGCTGTTCGGCGCGCTCGCGCAGTTCCGGCTGGGACAGACGGCCGCCGCTCGCAAGGGAGTCGAGAGATCGCTGGCCGAGTTCGACGCCGAGGGCAACAAGGTGTGGACCGGCGAAGCGCTGCTGGGCCTGGCGACCATCTGGTGGAAGGAAGGCAACCCGCGCGCGGCCGCCGCGCTGCTGTCGGCCGCAAGGCGCCGGTTCGAGGACGCAGGCGATCGCGAACGCGTGGCCTGCGCCGCCACGCTGCAGGCCCGCGCGCTCCTCGCGTGCGGCAACCCGGCCGCGGCCCGGCGCGCCTTCGCGGCCGTTCAGCGCTCGCGCCGCATCACCCCGCGGCTCGCGCACCTCCGATTGGCCGCAAGCGCGGCGCTCGCCAAGGCGCAGGGCGACGTGCCCGCCGCGCGCCGCATGCTGGCCCGTGCCGCCGTGGCGGCCGAGCGGCTGGCGGCACGCATTCTCGACGAACAGTGGCGCGCCACGTTCTGGGGCGAATGGGGCTGGCCGCATCGCGAACTGGCGGCGCTCGAACTGTCCGAAGGGCGCTTTGCCGCGGCCTTCGAGGCGCTCGAAGCCGGCCGCGGCCGCGCGCTGGTGGGCCGCGCCTCGCAGCGCACGCCGCACGGCGGCGGGCTGCCCGAAAGCGTGCGCCGCTGGGCGGCCTCCACGCAGGCGCGCGAACGTTCGCGCCGCGCCGGCGACAGCATTTCGACTCCGCAGGCGCTGGCCGACCTTTCGCACTCCACGCGCGTGCTCACCTCGCGCCCGCCGCGCGCGATCCGCGCCACCGAGATGCGCCGCAGCCTGCCGGCCGACGCCATGCTGCTCGACTACTTCGTGCACGACGGCGCCGTGGGCGCGCTGTCGGTGACGCGCGACGCGCTCAGCGGGCGCGGCGCGCTGGTCGCCGAATCGCAGCTCGCGCAGCGCATGCACGCTCTGCTGTTCTCGCTGCGCGGCGCCGCCTACCTGCCGGCCGCCGAGCGCCGCGTGAACGACACGCTCCGCTCGCAACTGTCCGAACTGTCCGCACTTGCCCTGTGGCCGCTGTGGCCCTCGCCGGCGCCCCGCGCGCTGGCCGTGGCCCCGGCGGGATTGCTCGCCCGATTGCCGTGGGCCGCGCTGCCGCTCCCCGACGGGCGCTCGCTGTGCGAGTCGACCGCGAGCGTGGTGGTGCCCGGCCTGCGCCTGGGACTCACCCGCACCGAGAGCACGCCCGATCCCACCGCCCGCCCGCTGGTGGTGGCGGTGGATGCCGGCGATCTCGAAGCCGTCGAGCGTGAGACCGCCGCGGTGCTGGCGGCGTTCCCGCGCGCCAACGTGCTGGCCGGGTCCGAGGCCACCGCCGACCGCTTCCTGTCGCTGGCGAGCCGGGCGCCCTGGATCCACTTCGCCGGTCACGGCGGCTGGCGCGCCGACGCCCCGCTCGAGTCGGGGCTGCGCCTGCACGACCGCTGGCTGCTGGCCGGCGAGCTGGCGGAACGCCCGCTGGCCGCCCGCTGGGTGACGCTTTCTGCCTGCCACACCGCGCGCGCGCTGGTGCGTCCGGGCGAAGAATGGTTCGGCCTGGCGCGTTCGTTCCTGCTGGCCGGGGCCGGGGCAGTCGTTGCCGCCCAATGGGATGTGGACGACGACGCCACCGCCGAGCTCATGACCGGCCTGTATGCCCGGCTGGCCGGCGGCACCCCGCTGGCGGAATCGCTCGCGCAAGCCCAGGCGGACCGCCTCCGCTCGGGCGCGCATCCACTGGACTGGGCCGGTTTCGTGGCCCTTGGCGGACCAGCCCTTCTCGGGGCTGTATCAGGGAAGACCCGTCGCCCACTTCTTTAGTGGGAGAAATCATCCGGCCCCTCCGCTGTCGGCGTGAACGACGTGTTCGCACCCCATCGGGATTCCCTCGCTGAAACCGGAAGCGCGACGCTCCATCTCGTCGCTCCCCGGAGGTACGAACGAATGCCGCGATCGCCCTTCGAGCTGCCCATTCGCACACTTCTCGTCTTCGCCCTCGCGCTGTCCGCACTGGGGGCGTCTTCCTGTTCCCGGCAGCTGCCCACGGCCGTCGCCAGCGACTCGCGCGCGACGCGGCTCTCCAGCCAGACGGTGCGCGAGGACGACTACGCCAACCAGGTGGTGGTCGCGCTGGTCTCGGGCGCCGATCCTTCCGCCATCGCGGTGGAGTACGGCGCCACGCTGCTCGAGTTCGAGAGCGACGACCAGCTGGCGGTGTACCGGCCCGGCGCGGGCCAGACCACGGCGGCGCTGGCGGCCCAGCTGGCGCTGGATGCGCGCGTCACCACGTCCGAAGAGAACGGCGCGATCATTCCGGCCGAGACCCGGCAGAAGAGCTTCGCGTTCGACGACGGCGTCGGCACGCTGCAGACCACGGTCGCGCAGCCGGCCGCCGAGGCGATCGGGCTCGCCGACGCGCACCGCGTGAGCAT
>JADLGX010000144.1 GCA_020849095.1 Candidatus Eiseniibacteriota bacterium | reverse complement strand
TTCGCTGGGCGCGCTCACGCTGGTGGTGGAGCGCGCGTGGGGCTTTGGCGGCGACGCGCGCTCCGAGGGCGCGCCGTCGCGCAACCGCGACACGGGGCTCAACGGCCGCGCGGGCGAGGCGGGCCCGCCGTCGCGCTACCGTCCCGACAGCAACGAGGCGGCACGCGCCGCCACTGCTGGAGCGTGACGGCGCTCGTCGGCAGCCGCATCACTTCACGAGCAGCAACTTCTGCGCTCTCAGTTCCGCGCCCTGCTTCACGCGCACGAAGTACACGCCGGCTCGCGCGGCGCGGCCGTCCGCCATGCGCGCGTCCCACGAGAGCGTGTGGCGGCCTGCCGCGTGCGTGCCGTCGGCCAGCGTCCTCACCACACGACCCGAGACGTCCATGATCGTGACCGCGGTGTGCCCGGCCACGGGCAGCGTGAACTCGATCGTCGTGCGACCGCGGAATGGATTCGGCACGCCCGGCGACAGGGCGATGTCCAGACCGCGGCCCGCATCGCCGTCCACGCCGAGCAGGTTGGCGCCGCAGCCCACGGCGAGCCACGAGGGGCCGGAGAGTCCGGTCGCGGGCAGGGCATGGAGAAATGCACCCGTGGAACCGTCGAAGGCGAGCACCTTGTTCGAGTTGTAGCTGGCGACGTAGAGATTCCCGTCCGGGCCGAAGGCCACGTCGTTCGCGCGATCGAGCCCGCCCGCACCCGCAGCGACGAAGACACCGAGCGGAGCGCCGGTGGTCCCGTCGAATCGCCTCACGCTGTCGTTCACTTCCTCGCCCACGTACAGGTGTCCGTCGGGGCCGAACGCGATCCCGCGCGGAGCGTCGAGGGCTCCGCTCCCGGCCGTGACGAATGTGCCGAGCGAAGCGCCGGTGGCACCGTCGAAACGCATGATCTTGTCGCCGTCCCGGCTCGCCACGTAAAGGTGGCCATCGGGTCCGAACGTCAGGCCGGTCGGCCCATTGAGCCCGGCGGTCGCAGGAACGAAGGCACCCATGAACGCGCCGTTCACGCCGCTGTAGCGCAGTACCTGGTCCGTGGTGTACGACACCACGTACAGGTTGCCGTCGACCCCGGCCGTCATATCCACCGGAGTGCTCAGCCCGCCGCTGCCTGCGGCGACGAACACGCCGCCGAACGCGCCCGACATGCCGTCGTAGCGCAGGACCTGGTTCGTCTGCTGGCTCACGACGTAGACCGCGCCGTCGGGCCGGCACACGACTCCGGACGGTCCGTTCAATCCGCCCGAACCGCCGGCCACGAGCACTTCGGGCTCGCCGCCGCGGAATCGGTACCGCAACACGCGATCGTTGCTGCCACTGGTGACGAGCAATGTGGTCGTGCACAGCGGATCCGCGGCGTTCACGACCAGCGTGCGCGGCGAGCTGGGGACCTGGTACCCCAAGCCTTCCGAGACCACGACCCGATAGCGCGTCGTGGCGGCGGGATGCACCGTCTGGACCTGCGACGTGCCGAGGTTCGCCCAGGAACCGGGCGCGGATTCCTGCTGCCACTGGTAGGTGTAGGGAGGCAGGCCGCCGGCGACGGAGGCGGTCAGGTCCACGAACTCACCCATGCACACCGTGTCCGCGAGCGTGAAGATGACCGGGTCCGGTGGGCCCGGCAGGTTGGCGATCGAGAAATTGTCGAACGCGAGCCCCACGTCGGTGGGGCTGGCCGCCCCGGTGTAGCGCAGCACGATGCTACGGATGAGCGGGCTGCCTGCCGAGAGCGCCCAACCCATCGGCTTCGCGTCGCCCGGTCCCGCCTCGGGCGAAAGACAACCTGCGTTCGGTGCGCCCTGTGGAGCGTCGAGCACCACCGTCTGAAGCGGCGCCCCTGCCACGTCATAGGCAGTGATCGTCCACTGTTCGCAGGGCGCACCTCCGGCGACTCGGCAGTCCACGTCGAGGATCACACCCGAAGCCTGCGAGACTGCCGTGGCGTACTCGATGCGCAGGTCGGCCTGCACACCGAGGGCCGTGCCGTCCGTCAGGAAGCTCGAGCCCAGCCCCAGGTTCGCGATCGGCGTATCGGCGGCCGTACAGCCCTCGAACGCCGTCAGCGGCGCGCCCGCCTTCGCGATGCGCGGCGAACCGACGGGCAGTCCGGTCGTGCGGTCGAGCAGCGTGAAGGTCACGCCGTAGATGGCGTACTGGTTGGTGATGACCTGCTGGTCGGTCGTCGGTGAGCCGTCCGGAAGTGTTTCGAACGAGATCGTCTGCGCGGCGGTGGATGAAGCGAGCACCGATCCGGTGAGCAGTGCAGCGCGAACCAGGCGGCCAGGCGTTCCCATGACGCGAGTCTCCGTGGGGTGAAAACAATCGGGGGAAGGCGCGAATTGGAAATGGTAAAGCACGACCTCATGAGGTTGAAAGCAGGGAATCGCGCCCGGGCATCGTGATCGGAGAGCCACGGCGGTCCGAGTAGAGCAATGTGATACGAAGTCGAGTCGTGCCGAACCCGCGTGGACGATTCGCTGGGCGCGCTCACTCTGGCGGTGGAGCGCGCGTGGGGCTTTGGCGGCGACTCGCGCGAAGGCCGCGGGCGCCTGAGCACCCACGGCCGCAAAGGTCCACCCCGCACTCAGCGCTGGAATCGGTACGAGGCCTTCGCGAATACCTGCCGCGAAATCAGGTGTTCGCGGCGTTGATGCTCGTCCCAGCCGCTGTTTACTCCCACGTACAACACGGTGCCGGGGTTCAGCACGTACCCGCCGAGTGCGTTCAGCACCAGGTGGCGCGAGTCGCTGTCGTATTGCGGATAGACCCGTACCGACAAACGCCGCGTGAACTGCGCGGTCGCCTTGGCGCCCACCAGCCACAGGCTGAGGAACGACTGCTCCCCCGCCCGGCGGGCCAGCCGAAGGTGGTTGGCGGTGGGCTCCACCGTGATCCACGCGGTGGGCCGCACCGTGGCGCTCAGGTCGTAGCTCTCCTGCCAGATCGAATACGACGACGCGTCGGCGGCGCCGAAGTAGATCCCCTTGCCCACGTCGAGATCGCCCGAGAAGCTCACCGCTCGCCAGACGTAGTTTTCGTAGTACAGGTGGAACCGTGGCACGTCGTAGTCACGCGAGAGCCAGTGTTCGCGCATGAACGGCATTCCGGTCCAGACGAACTGATTGTTGCGCAGCGCCCAGTCGATGCCCGGCGTGATCTCGTAGAAGTCCAGCCGGCCAGTGTGATCGTGGACCATCAGGGCCATCTGCGTCCACGACACGCGCTGGAGCGGACCGGCCTCGGGAAAGTGATTGAGCTGACCCGTCACCTGCCGGTAGTCCACGCCGACCCGCTCCTCGATGCCGATCTCGTTGCGATACCCGGTGCCCACGTGGCGGTAGCGAAGTCCCAGCTCGACACGCCGGCTG
>JADLGX010000143.1 GCA_020849095.1 Candidatus Eiseniibacteriota bacterium | reverse complement strand
TGGCCGGCGCGGAGGGCGCCATGCCTCCGATGCCGCGCAGCGCGGTGAAGGCCTCGTCGGTCACGGGCGCGTACGCCACCTGGCGCGAATCCGCGGCAGGCTCCGTGGCCGCCACCAGCTTGTCGAGCGCGGCAATGCGCCGCCGGCTCGCCACGATCAGCACGTGCTCTCGCCCGCCCGCGCTGGTCACCACCCAGTCGAACGGCGCGCCGGCGCGCTCGCCTGGCAAGCGGTGACGCTGGGACGGTGCCAGCGGGTTCGCCAGTTCGGCGCCCGCCACCGGGAACAGCGTGAAGGTCTCGCCCTGCTCATCCTCGTCCAGCACGTAAACATGCAGCGCCTCGGCGCCCTCGAACTCCAGGAACAGATGGTCCCCGGGCGCGACGTGCGAACCGTCCACCAGCGCCGCGCGCTCACCGCCGCGCGAACGCCACAGCGTCGCCTGCGCAAAGGGCACCGCGGCCTGCTCGGCCGGCGCGGCCGCTTCCACCTGCGGCGCGGCAGTCACGGGCGCGGAAACCTGCTCGGGCTGCGCGGCAACGGGCGGAGCGGCAGCCGGCGGCAGCTGCGCCTCTCGCCTCGGCCACAACACACCCTGCGAATACAGCAGCGCCATCACCGCAAACACCAGCACGGCGATCATCGCGGGCGTGCCCGAGCCGCGGCGCGACTTCTCGCGCGCGCCCGCCACCACGCGCTCCGGCACGGCGAGCGGCGCGGCCAGCTCCAGGGTCAGCGCCAGCGCGCGCTCGAACGCCGCCGCGTCGGCCCAGCGGTTGCCCGGCTCCAGTTCGATCGCCCTCTCGACCGCCGTCACGAACGGCGTCGGCAGGTCGGGGCGCGCCGTGCGCAGCGCCGTGCGCTCGCCGCGCGCGAGCTTGTCGCGCAGTTCGGCCAGCGACGCAGCGTTCACGGGATACTGGCCCGTCGCGAGCCGGTACAGCAGCACGCCGAGCGCGTACAGGTCGGAGTGCGCGGTGGCCGGGTCACCCGCCAGCACTTCGGGCGCGGCCGACAGCGGTGTGGAGGTGCGCGCCGCCAGCGCGCCGCCCGCGGCACCGGCACCGCCATCGGACACAATCTCGCGCGCCGAGCCGAAGTCCATCAGTACGATGCGCCCGCCGTCCTCGCGCATGACGTTGCTCGCCTTGAGATCGCCGTGCGCGAGCCCCGCGGCGTGCATCGCCGCCAGCGCGCGGCACAGGTCCAGCCCGATCAGCGCGGCCTCGTCGGCGCTCATGCGTCCGCGCGCGCGCAGCTCCTGCTCCAGCGTGCGGCCCTGCACCAGCTCGGTCCACAGCCCCGCGCGACCGCCGCGCACGTCCACGCCGTAAATCTCGAGCACGTGCGGATGGCGCACGCGCGCCAGCTGCCGCGCCTCGGCCAGTTCGGCTCGCGCCGAGTCGCCGTCGCCGGCGTCGCGGCGCAGCTTGAGCGCCACCTCGCGCTGCAGCGTCGGGTCCCACGCGCGGAACACCTCCCCGAACGCACCCTCGCCCAGTTTTTCGCGCGCCTCCAGCTCGCCCCACAGGAACAGCGCCGGCTCTCCGCCCGCATCGGCCGCGTCGTCGTCCTCGGGCGTCACGCCCAGTCCGCGCCACGCGTCGGCAATGCGCGCCACGCGCGCGAGCCCCTCGATCTGCGGCTCCAGGCCGGGCGAAGCGTCGGCCTCGTGCTTCCAGTCCACCGCCTCGCCATCCGCGATCTTCGCGGCCGAGCCGGTCAGCGCCTCTTCTTGGGGCGTCGTCATGTCGCTCTTCCCTCGATTTCGCTGCGGTGGGCATCCATCGGGCCCGTCACTCCCAAGAACGGCGGCGCGCGGCGGAAGCGCACGCGGAATCTTCAGCCCTCCCGGTGGGGCTCCATCTCCTCGGCCAGCTGCACCAGCGCGCGGGCCACCAACATGCGGGCGGCATTGGCGTTGGTGCGCCCCATGGCCTCGGCGATGCGGGCGTAGCCGTAGCCGAACTCGAGCCGCATGATCACGGCCTCTCGCTGCGCCGCGGTCAGGCGCTCGAGCGCCGCCTCGTAGCTCTCCATGGTGTCGCGCCCCACCACCTGCTCGAACGCCGAGGGCTCGGGGCTGGCGAACTCGCGCTCGCCCATCGATTCGCTGGGGCGGCGCGCGGCGCGGCGGATCTCGTCGCGCAGCGAGTTGAGGAGCACCTGGCGCAGGTAGGCGAGAAACGCGCCCTCGCGCCGCGCCTCGAAGTGGTCCACGCGGTCGAGCGCGCGCAGCAGCGACACCTGCACCAGGTCGTCGGTGTCCGCCAGCGACCGCGCGTGCGCGGGCAACCGCCCGCTCGCCCACCGCCGCAACAGCGGCAGGAAGCGCGCGACCAGACGTTCACGCGCGCGGCCGTCGCCGTCACGCACGCGCTCCAGCAGCAGCGCGGTGGATTCGAGATCGGCGGGCGGGAACTCCCCCTCGCCGTGCGCGTCGTTCGTGGGCACCCCTCCGGGGTTCCGGCGCCGTGAAGGCGGCGCGCGGACCATCAGGCTACCGGCGGCGGGCGCGGTTCTTCAAGAACGTGATCACGGGGCGCGGTTTGGCCACCGGAATGGGTGCGATGCCCCCGACCGTTCCCTCGATCGACTGCCCGCGCAGCGAGGCGCGAATCAGCGCCATGGCATGGGGCGGATCCTCGACCCCGAAGATGGGAGCGCCCACCACGAACACGTCGGCGCCCGCCATGCGGACGGCGTTCAGGTTGTCCAGCGCCAGGCAGCCGTCGGCCTGGATCATGAACGTGAGTCCGGTGCGCTCGCGCTCGGCCTTGGCGCTGCGGATGCGGTCAAGCATCTCGGGCACGAATGCCGGCCCGTCGTATTCGGCGCCGGTGGTCATCACGTTGAGCACGTCCAGTTCGGCCAGGTGGCGCCGCGCGCTCTCGAACGGCGTCGCGGGATCCAGCGCCAGCCCCGCGCGCATGCCCAGCTCACGAATGCGGCGCAGCAGCGTGACCGGCTGCTCGCACGTCTGCGGATGAAACGTGATCAGGCTGGCTCCGGCCCGGGCCAGGTCCTCCACCAGCCGCTCGGGACGCGAGACCAGCAGGTGCACGTCGAAGAAGGCGGACGACTGCGAGCGCGCGGCGGCCACCACGGGCGTGCCGAAGGTCAGGCGCGGAACGAAGCAGCCGTCGGCCACGTCGAAGTGGATCCAGTCGTAGTCCGGGTCGGCCAGCGACAGGCTCTTTCCCAGGCACGCCAGGTTCGACGACAGGATGCTCGCCGACACGATGGGGGGTTCGAACGCCATTCACGCTCCCGAGGCTCGCGCTGAATTGGCGCGATCGAAGCTCGAGCGCGCGACTCCGCCCTCGGGGGAGGCAGAGGCCGGCCGCGAGGGGCAGGCGCTTCCCAGTGTCGGGCCGGCGCCAGGGGGCTTGAGTGGGCGCTCTCGCGAGCGCCGCAAATGCCGGTCAGTGCGACACGGCCTCACGAAGGCCGGCCAGCGCGGCGCGCGGGTCCGCTGCGCGGAACACGCTATGCCCCGCCACGAACACGTCGGCGCCCGCCGCCCGGGCGATGCGCGCGGTGTCCGGATTGACGCCGCCGTCCACCTCGATGACGAAGTCCAGCTTGCGCGAGGCGCGCTCGCTTCGCGCAGATTCGACTTTCTCCATCATGTCGGCCATGAACGCCTGGCCGCCGAATCCCGGCTCGACGGTCATGACCAGCAGCAGGTCGAGATCCGGCAGGTAGGGGGCAATGGCGTGCCACGGAGTGCCCGGCTTGAGCGACAGCCCGGCCCTGGCTCCCGACTCGCGAATCTGGCGCAGCACCTCGCGCGTCTGCGGGCAGGCCTCGATGTGCACGGTGATGATGTCGGCGCCCGCCTTGCGGAACTCGTCCACCATGGCCCACGGGCGTTCCATCATCAGGTGGACGTCGAGCGTGGCGGTGGTCAGCTTGCGCGCCGCGGCGATCACGATGGGCCCGAACGTGAGGTTG
>JADLGX010000142.1 GCA_020849095.1 Candidatus Eiseniibacteriota bacterium | reverse complement strand
TGCACGGCTTCATGTTCGGCGACCAGCGCCAGCACTTTCACCTGCACACGCTGCAGCGGCACCTCAAGCCCAACTGCACGAGCGACCTGCTCATCAAGGGCTGCCTCAAGGACAAGGCCCGCAGCGTCTACCAGGGACTCATCCAGGTGGCCGAGGGCGCGCAGCAAACCAACGCCTATCAGGCCAACCGCAACCTGCTGTTGTCCGACCAGGCCCGCGCGGACAGCATTCCCGGCCTCGAGATCCTCGCCAACGACGTGCGCTGCACGCACGGCGCGACGCTGGGTCACGTGGACGACGAGCACCTGTTCTACCTCATGGCGCGCGGCCTGCCGCGCGCCGAAGCCGAGCGCCTCGTGGTGGAAGCCTTCTTCGAGCCCGTGCTCGAGCGCATCCCGCTCGAGTCCCTGCGCGACCAGCTTCGCGACGAAATCGCCCGGAAGATCGGTTGATCGCATGACCGACTCACGGACCGGCCTCGCGGGCGCGGCGGAGAGCTCCGTCGCGCCTCGCGCGCCTTTCGATCCCGCCCGGGTGCGCGAGGACTTTCCGATCTTCGCGACTCCGCGCGACAAGAAGCTGCTCTATCTGGACAGCGCCGCCACGTCGCAGAAGCCGCAGGTGGTGCTGGACGCGATGGACCGCTACTACCGCACGTGCAACGCCAACATCCATCGCGGCGTCTACCGCATCGCCGAAGAGGCGACGGAGCTGTACGAGGACGCGCGGCGGCGGTTCGCCAAGTTCATCCACGCGGCCAGCCCGCGCGAGGTGATCTTCACGCGCAACAGCACCGAGGCGATCAACCTGGTCGCCTACGCGTGGGGCCGCGCCAGTCTGAAGAGCGGCGACGCGATCGTGCTCACGCCGATGGAGCACCACTCCAACCTGGTGCCGTGGCACATTCTGGCGGCCGAGCGCGGCGTGGAGCTGCGCTTCATTCCCATGACGGACACGGGCGAACTCGAGGTTTCGGCGCTGCCCGGCCTGCTGGCCGACGGCCGCGCCAAACTGGTGTCGTTCGTGCACGTCTCCAACGTGCTCGGCACGGTCAATCCGGCCGCCGAGATCGCGCGCATCGCGCACGAGCATGGCGCCACCGTGCTGCTCGACGCGTCGCAGAGCGCCGCGCACATGCCGCTCGACGTGCGCGCGCTGGGCGCGGACTTCGTGGCGTGCACCGCGCACAAGATGCTCGGGCCCACCGGCATCGGCATGCTGTGGGGCCGGCGCGAGCTGCTCGAGGCCATGCCGCCGTTCCTGGGCGGCGGCGAGATGATCCGCGAGGTGCACCTGACCTCGTCCAAGTGGAACGAGCTGCCCTGGAAGTTCGAGGCCGGAACGATGGCCATTGCCGAGGCCGTGGGCCTGGGCGCGGCGATCGCCTACCTCGAGACGCTCGGCATGGATGCGGTGTTCGCGCACGACCGCGAGCTGAGCGCGTACGCGCTCGAGCGGCTCGCCGAAGTGCCCGGCCTGCGCGTGCTGGGTCCGTCCGCCGACAAGCGCGGCGGCGTGGTGGCGTTCACCATGGAAGGGGTGCATCCGCACGACGTGGCGACCGTGCTCGATTCCGAGGGCATCTGCGTGCGCGCGGGACACCACTGCGCCATGCCGCTGCACGACGCCATGGGAATCCCGGCGTCGGCGCGCGCCTCGTTCCACTGCTATTCGCTGCGCGAGGAAGTGGACGCGCTCGCCGAGGGCCTGCACCGCGCGCGAAAGATCTTCGCGCGTTAGGATGGCCGCCATGGACGAACTTTTCCGCGAACACATTCTCGAGCACTACCAGCACCCGCGCTGCAAGGGCACGCTGGAGTCGCCCGATCTGTCCTTCGAGGACGCCAATCCGCTCTGCGGCGACCGCATCCGCATGGACTTCAAGCTCGCCGACGGCAAGCTGGCCGAGATCCGCTTCAGCGGTCACGGCTGCTCGATCAGCCAGGCGGCAGCTTCCATGCTGTGCGAGCACGTCGAGGGCATGAGCCTGGACGAGATCAAGAAGCTCGGGCGCGACGACATGCTCGAAATGCTGGGCATTCACCTGGGTCCGGTGCGGCTCAAGTGCGCGCTGCTCGCGCTCAAGACGCTCAAGGCCGGCATCTACGGCGTCAACCAGTGGCCCGGCGAGGACGAGGAAGAGGCATGAGCACGACGGCCGACGGATTCGTGACGGTGGCCCGCGTGGGCGAGATCGCGCTGAACGGCGTGAAGATCGTGCGCGTGGGAGATGCGCAGCTGGCTGTGTTCCATCTCGAGGACGGCTACTTCGCGATCGAGGACGTGTGCACGCACGACGGCAGCCCGATGGCCGGCGGCTGCCTGGAGGACGGCGCCATCGAGTGCCCGCGCCACGGCGCGCGGTTCGACGTGCGCACGGGACGTGTACTGAGACTGCCGGCGAGTTCGCCGGTCCCGACCTACCCCGTGCGCGTGGCGGGGGACGACATCCAGGTGGAGTGGTCATGAGCGACGACAAGAAGGACGCAGCCATCAATCCGCACACCGGTCAGCCGTATCCCGCCGACGATGCCGCGCCCGAAGCCTCGGCGCCCGCCGACGTGACCCCGGCGGGCCCTCCGGCCCCCGCGGCCGTGGCCGCCACGGCCGCCGACGAGGCTCCGCCCGCCGGCGCGCAGACCGGGCCGCCGCAGTTCAGCAGCATGCCGAGCCAGCAGGAGTTGGCGGTTCGCTCGGTGCTCGAGACCGTCATGGACCCCGAGATCGGGCTGTCCGTCATCGACCTGGGCCTGATCCGGGAGATACACTTCCTCAAGGGCAAGACGCTCGTGCGGATGATGCTCACGACGCCCTTCTGCCCGTACGCCCCGCAGATGATGGCGGACGTGAGGAACGCCACGGAGAGCGTGGTCCCGC
>JADLGX010000141.1 GCA_020849095.1 Candidatus Eiseniibacteriota bacterium | reverse complement strand
GCTGCGAATGGGCCCGCGCGGTATCCGGCATCCACCGCCTGCACGCTCCAGTAGTAGCGCTGGTCGGGCACCGCGAGCTTCCACGACAGGCGCTCGCCCGCGTTTCCGGGACGCGGCACGCGACGGAAGCCGCTCGACGTGTTCGACATGGCCGAAAGCACATCCTGCCCGCCCGGCGTCGTGCCGACCCGCACGTTGTAGGTCAGCCCCGCGCCGGTGGCGGCGTGGTCGTCGGCGGCCGCGTCCCACGACAGCGTCAGTTCGCCGCCGTTGCGCGACCACGCGAGCCCCGAGGGCGCGGCGGGCGGCGCGTTGGGCGCCGCGCCGCAGCTGTGGAACACCTTCGCGATGCTCGGGCCGGCGCGCCCCGTCAGCGCGATGTCGAGCGCGCCGTCGCCGTCGTAGTCGCCCAGGTCGGCATGACTATCGAAGACCGGCGGCAGCCCGTTGCCCGCGGCGGCCAGGAACGTGCCGGCCGCGGTGCCCAGATAGGTCCTCGCCTGCCGCCCGACCGTGGGGTTGTAGCCCGTGAGCAGCAGGTCGAGCCGGCCGTCGTTGTCGAGGTCTCCCCAGTGAGCGGATCCCTCCTGGATGCCCGTGAGCCCGGCGAAGATGTCGGTGAGATTGCCCGTGCCGTCGTTGTTGTAGACACGTGCGATCTGGTCCGCACCCACTCCGGTGCTCCCCGCGAGCAGCAGGTCCTGGTCGCCGTCCTTGTCGTAGTCCGCCCAGGCGACCGAGCCGAAGGACACCGGCGGCAGACCCGAGAACACGAGCGAGAACGCACCGCCGCCATCGTTGCGATAGAGGTCGGCGTGCCGCACGAGGGCGTCGTCGCGTCCGGTGACCAGCAGGTCGGGATCTCCGTCGCCGTCGTAATCGCCCCAGGCGCTCGGACCCAGGTCCACGCCGGCAACCGGGGCGCCCATGTCCCAGAAGAAGCCGGCGTCGTTCAGGTAGATGCGGGCGATCGCCCCCGTGCCGGCCTGCCCGGTGAGCGCCAGATCGAGATCGCCGTCCCGGTCCCAGTCGGCCCACGCCACGCTGCCGCCGCACACGCCCGCCAGGCCGGCGCCGATGTCGTGGAACGTTCCGCCGTCATTGCGGTAGATGCTCGTGACGTACGTTCCGGGAACGCAGCCCGACAGCACGATGTCCAGGTCGCCGTCTCCGTCGTAGTCGCCCCACTGCGAGGACGAGTAGTCGAGTGCCGGCAGTCCCGCCCCGATCGGCGTGAAGCTGCCGCCGTCGTTGCGATGGATGTCCGAGCCCGCGACGCCCGTGACGAGCAAGTCGAGGTCGTCGTCTCCGTCGAAGTCGCCCCAGGAAACCGCTCCCGTGGTGGGAGTCAGTGAAGCGCCGGCGTCGGCGTAGTGCGTCGCCACGCGCGCCACGGCTTCGCCCGAAAACACCGAGCCCTTCATGGAGCCGTCCAGCGCCTGCACGCTCCAGTAGTAGGTGCCCGTGGGCAGAGTCAGCGTCCACGAGCGGCGCTGCTGCGCGTTGCCGCGCGCCGCGACGCGGCGGAATCCGCTGCCCAGACTGGCGGCGGGCGCGAACACGTTGGCGAGGCCGGGCGCGCTACCGATGCGCAGGTTGTAACTGAGCGCGCTGATGAAGGTGTGATCGTCGAGCGGAGACGCGTTCCAGCTGAACGTCACCCGCATCATGCCGTCGCCGCAGCCCTCGGTGTTCGCCGTGAGACCCGTGGGCGCCCATGGCGGAGTATTGAGGGTCGCGATGTCGTTGCGATAGACCTGCGCCACGTTGGCGACGTTCGCCCAGCCGTTCAGGAACAGGTCCACGTCGCCGTCGTTGTCGAAGTCGCCCCACGCCAGCGACGAGCGCTGCGCGCCGTTCAGCCGCGCGCCTGTGTCGGTGAACGCACCGGCATCGTTCCGGTAGAGCCGGGTGCTCTGGGTGATGCCGTCCTTGCCGGTGACCGCGATGTCGAGATCGCCGTCGTTGTCGTAGTCACCCCACGCGGCTTCGCCGTCGAGGTGTGCCGGCAGCGTCGCCACGGTGGCGAACGAGCCGCCCCCGTTGTTGCGATGCACCCACAGGCCCGCACTGCCCGACAGCAGCATGTCGACGTCGCCGTCCATGTCGTAGTCGCCCCACTCGGCCGAGAACTCGACATTCGGCAGCCCGAACGTGACGTTGGTGAACGCGCTGCCGCCGTCGTTGCGATAGAGAAGCGTGACGGGGCTCGCGCTGCTGCCGAGCCAGCCGGCCAGCAGCAGGTCGAGGTCGCCGTCGTTGTCGTAGTCGCCGGCGTCGAGCGAGGAGTGCTGCACGTTCATCAGCCCGGCGCCCGCGTCGGTGAACCAGCCGCCGTCGTTGCGATAGAGCTTCGTGCTGCCGGTGTTGGTCGAGGTGGGCGCGGTCAGGCCGCTCACGACCAGATCGAGGTCGCCGTCGTTGTCGAAGTCTCCCCACACCTGGTCGGACTTCGACACGGGCTCGAGCACGGCCCCCGAGGGAGCGAAGGTGCCGCCGCTGTTGAGGTAGATCGCGGCGGTCGGCAAGCCCGAGGCCAGCATGCCGGTGATCGCCACGTCGAGGTCGCCGTCGCGGTCCACGTCGCCCCAGCGGGCGGCGCCGTCGGTCACGCCCGGCAGGGCGGGAGTCACCAAGGAGAAGTTGCCACCGCCGTCGTTGCGGCCGATGCGTGTGATCGGCGCCGCCGGCAGCGTGTCGGAAGGCGCGGAGTTGCCGGTCCACAGGATGTCGAGGTCGCCGTCGCTGTCGAAGTCACCCCAGTCGCACGAGCCCGAGTTCGCGCCGGGAAGGGAAGTGCCGAGCAGCGCGATGGCCGGACCCGAACTGCTGCCCCCGATGGGGCCGGACCGGAAGACTCCACGGCCGTACGTGAAGGCGACGAGCCGGTTGCCCTCCCACACCAGGTCGGAGACCTGCGTGTAGGCGGGGCCCTCGGACTGCGCGTGACGCCGCATGAGTCCCCACGTGAGGCCCTTGTCCTGCGAGGCCAGCACGCCCAGTGCCGTTCCCGCGTAGATCCACGAGCGATTCGACGGATGCATGGTGATGGTCTCGACCGGCGCCGAAGGCAGAGCCGTCGAGCCGCTGCCCGCGCGCGCCGCCCACGTGGAGCCGCCGTCGGAAGTGAACCACACGTTCGAAGGGTTGAACCCGCCGAACGTGACCCAGACCTCGTTGGTGTTGGAGGGGTTCACCGCGATGTCGGTGACGATCCGGTTCGGGAGCGGAGTGCTCCCGTTGTCCACGTTGGTCCAGTTCGCGCCGTTGTCCGCGGAGACCGACACGGTGCCGTTGGCGTAGCCCACCCAGACGAGCTGGGAGTTCGACGAGACGAGTTCGATCGCGGAGCAGAGAGGGCGGATGAGCGCGCACCCGGGATTCGGATTGGCCACCGAGCTGATCGGACCGCGCACGCTCGTCCACGAGTCGGCCGAGTTGGTGGAACGCCAGATGCTCGAGCCGCCCGCGAACAGCCGGCCGGCCACCACGGGGTCTGCCTTGAAGGGGGCGATGAACCGGGAGTTGCACCCGTCGCCCGCGTCCGTGAGTCCGCTGGTGCAGGCGAAGGGCAGGCCGAAGATGCCGTTCTTGTACATGAGCAGGTTGATGTACTCGAAGTACTGGTTGGTCCCGCTCGCGTCGAACGAGCAGTAACCACCGTCACCGCCGTACCACGACGTCCAGTTGTTGGTGCCCGTACGCCGCCAGGTGCCGTTGTCCTGCAGCCCACCCAGCAGGTCGTTGGTTCCCGCCTGGATGGCGCCCTTGTAGAACTGGGTGCTGCGAAGGCCATTGGACAGATTGGTCCAGTCGCCGGTGCCCGCGAGGATGTCGTCCTTGCGCTGGATGCCACCGTCGTTTCCGAAGTACACGCGGCGATTGGTGGTGCCGTTGTAGTTCGGCGGGCTGACGATCGCGTGGTGGTCGGCGTGCGCGCTGCCGCCGGGATACGCCGCCCAGTCGCTGATGCGCGCGAAGCTCGAACCGCCGTCGGTGCTGCGCCAGACGTCGATACCGGCGACCACGACCACGTTCGCGTTGGTGGGGTCCACCCACACGGCGTTGTCGTACCAACCCTGGCCCGCCAGATACTGGTCACCCGACCGGCGCATCTGCCACGTGGCCCCCGCGTCCAGCGAGCGCCAGACCTCGCCGCCATTGCGATCCACCGAGGCGAAACAGGTGGTCTGGTTCGGCGCGATGACGAACTCGGTCCGCATGGTCGCGCCCGCTGGCGTGGTGGGCACCGGCGGCAGTCCGGACGCCGCACCCGAGAGCGTCGTCCAGGTGGCGCCGCTGTCGGTGGAACGGAACGAACTGGTGGTCGAGCCCACGAGAAGCACGTGACTCGTCGCCGTCGCTTTGACGTCACGAAGATTGGGCGCTGCGAGCACGAGACTCCACGAGGCGCCCGAGTTCGAGGAGCGGAAGAGCCCCGTGTTCGTGGCGGCGAACAGGAATCCGTCAGCCGGCACCGCGGCGAGGCGGCTCACCTCGACCCAGGGGGCCGTGGCGGGAAGCTGGGTCCACGTGACGCCGAAGTCCGTGCTCCGGAAGATTCCGGCGCCGTTGAATCCGCCGCCCGTGGCGGTGCTGAACTCGGCGAACTCGCCCGTGCCCGCATAGAGGAAGTTGGGGTTCGTGTCGATGGCGAGCGAAGTGACCGACAGCGACGGCAGGAAGTCGTCCACGATCGACCAGCTGAACCCGCCGTCGAACGACGTGGAAATGCCGCCGGTCGCGGTGCCCGCCCAGATGTGGTTGGCGTTTCCCGGATTGAAGAGGACGGCACGCGTGCGGCCGCCCACATTCTGGGGACCGAGCCATTCCCAGTCGCCGAGCCCCGCATCGAGCGCGCCGAACGGGCCCGCGCGCCGGCTCACGGCTTCCATTTCGACCAGCTGGCTCTTCGCATCGATCAGCGCCTTGGCCGTTACCGTGGTGTCTCCGGCCGTCATCATCTCCCAGCGCTCGCGCATCAGCCCGCCCGGATTGTCGGGGCGCGCGCCCTGTTCACGGTTGGCCTTCGCCTCGCGCCGCGCCTTCGCCGCGGCATCCGCGCCGGCGCCTCGCGCGAGCTCGACTTCGATCGCATCGCGGGACGCGCCCGCCGCCTGCCAGATCGGGAGCAGCCGGCCCGCGCCGTCCAGCGAGGAGGTCGAGGGCTCGGGCCTCGCGATGGGCAGTGCCCGCGGCGTCGCGCCGTCGGCATGCGTGGATGAGGGAGCGAAGAGCGTGACGAGGACGAACAGCGGAATCGAAAGGAGGGCGGTCCGATCGAGTCGCATGGGGAAACCTCCGAGGGCGCTTCGGAACGGGCGGCGGGCCCGGCGAGGGGGCGCGGTCGAGGGGACGACGCGCGCCGG
>JADLGX010000140.1 GCA_020849095.1 Candidatus Eiseniibacteriota bacterium | reverse complement strand
CTGCGCGGCTTTCCGCAGCGCCGCATCAGCGTGCTCGTGAACGGCGTGCCGCTCAACGATCCCGAGTCGCACGAAGTGTGGTGGATCGACCATCCCGACCTGTTCGCCTCGGCCTCCGCCGTGCAGGTGCAGCGTGGCGCCGGCTCGGCGCTGTACGGCGCCGCGGCGCTGGACGGCAGCATCCACGTGGAGACCGGCGCGTTCGAGCGCGAGCCGCGCATGACCGTGGTCACCTCGGCGGGCTCGTTCGGCACCTACCGGCAGTCGTTCGAAGGCGTCAGCGGCCTACTGCCCAACGGCTGGAACCTGTCGGGCCGCTACTCGCGCATCGAGAGCGACGGCTACCGCGAGCGCTCGTGGTCGCGCCTGTGGTCGTACGCGCTCAGCGCGCGCCGGCTTTCGGCCACGCAGCAGTGGGACATCCGGCTGTACGGCGGACCCGAGAACACCCATCTGGCCTATCTGGGCGTCTCGCAGGACCGGCTCGCCGGGCGCGTCACGGGCGATGCCGACCGCGACCGCCGCTTCAATCCCATCACCTACGAGGGCGAGCAGGACCACTTCTTCGAGCCGCACTACGAGCTGAGCCACACCTGGTCCCTGAGCCCGAACGCCACGCTGTCGCAGACCGCGTTCTGGTTCGACGGCCGCGGGCACTACGACGAGCAGCGGCTGGGCCGCAGCCTCGCCGACTACCGGCTCGCGCCGTGGCTCACCACCGACACCACGCTCGCGCCGCACGGCTACTACGCGCTCGACGGCAACGGCAACATCGTGCTGGACGGCCAGGGCCGCGCCACGGTGGAGCGCACCGACCTGGTTCGCCGGCGCGAGGTGATCAACCGCCACTTCGGCTGGGTGCCGCGGCTGCGCCTGGCGCACGGGCGCGGCGCGCTCACCGTGGGCGGCGAACTGCGCTTTCACGACGGACGGCACATCGGGCGCGTGCTCAGCGGCAGCGCGCTCACGCCCGGCACCGCGCCCGACGCGGCGTACTACGACTACCACCCGCGCACGCGCTCGATGGGCCTGTTCGCACGCGAGGAGTTCGCGCTTTCTACCCGGCTGGTCGCCACGGCCGACCTGGCATGGCGCCACCAGGGCTACTCGATGCGCGGCGACCGCTTCGACGGCATCGCGTTCGAGCAGAACTACGACTTCGCGCTGCCGCGCCTGGGGCTCACGTACGAGGGCTCCGAGCGCATGAGCTTCTTCGCCTCGTACGCGCTCGCCAGCCGCGAGCCCGCGTTCCGCGACCTGTACGACGCCGAGGGCGTGGGCAGCCTGCCGCTCTACGGCACGGTGGACGTGGCCAACGGCATCTACGCGAACCCGCTCATCACGCCCGAGAAGGTGCGCGACGCCGAACTGGGCGGGAGTTGGCGGACCGAGCGCTTCACCGCCAGCGCCGTGCTCTACCGCATGGACTTCGACGACGAGCTCGTGTGGGCCGGGCAGTACAACAGCGATCTCGGATATCCCATCCTGGGCAACGCGGCGCGCTCGGTGCACCAGGGCCTGGAACTGGCTTTGGGATTCTCGCGCCCGCTGGGCGCGGCCGATGCGGCCGATGGCGCGAGGCTCGAGGGCGAAGCCAACCTGACGCTGTCCGACAACCACTTCGTGGACTACGTCGAACACTACGGTCCCACGAGCGCCGACGACGTGAGCTACGCGGGCAACGCCATCGGCTTCGCCCCCGCCACCATGGCCAATGTGTCCGCGCGCGTGATCGCCCGCGGCGTCACGCTGGGCGCCGAGGCGCACCACGCCGGGCGCATCCACGTGGACAACACCGAGAGCGAAGCCAACTCGATCGCGCCGCGCACCACGTTCGACCTGTCGGCCGGCATCGCGCGCCGCGTGCTGGGCGTGCGCGCCGAAGCCACGCTTCGGGTGCTCAACGCGACCGATGTGCGCTACGCCACCGGCGGCTGGATGGACTACGACGAGAGGGGCAACTACGGCCCGCTGCTGCTGCCCGCGGCCCCGCGCAACTGGCAGGTCGCGCTGCGCATGGACTGGTAGCACCGGGCAACGAATCACCCCCGGCCGCGCAAGCGACCGGGGGTTTCGTCTGCCGCGGAAAGCCGAAGCGCTACTTCACCTCGGCGACGCACTTCACGATGCTGAGCTTCTCGGTGGTCGCGCCGCTCTGCGTGCCGGCGGCCTCGAGCGCCTTGAGCACGTCCATGCCCTCGACCACTTCGCCGAAGATGGTGTGCTTGCCGTTCAGCCACGGCGTGGCGACGAACGTGAGGAAGAACTGGCTGCCGTCGGTGCCGGGGCCGGCATTGGCCATGGACAGCAGGCCGGGACGATCGTGCTTGGCCTTGTCCGAGAACTCGCCGCCGAAACCGTAGCCCGGGCTGCCGCCGCCGGTACCGGTCGGGTCGCCGCCCTGCGCCATGAAGCGGGTGATCACGCGGTGGAACGGCGTGCCGTCGTAGAAGCCGATGCGCGTGAGGTACAGGAAGTTGGTCACGTGGAAGGGCGCGATGTCGGGCATGAAGCGGATGAGCACGTCACCCTTGTTGGTGGTCATGCGCACGAAGTACTGCTTGCCCTCGGAGAACTTGACCACCTTGGGCATGGGCAGCGACATCTTCCAGCCCTGCGCCGACTTGTTCACCTTGGCGCCGGCGATCTGGGCGTCGATCGCGGCCAGGGCGGCATCGGCCGCGCCGGCGGCCGGCTTGGCGACGGCGGCGGGCTTGGCGGCGGCAGCCGGCTTGGCGGCGGGCTTGGCGGCTTCGGACGCGAAGGCCACGGCGGCGCAGCTCACGAGAACGGCGGCGGCGAGAATGCTCACCTGCATGCGATAACGCTTCATCGAGGACAACCCTCCGGAAAGTTTGGGGAACGAATGCCGGCACGGAGGCGCGGCGACGGGAAAGCATCGGGGCTGACCCGATGGCAAGGCAAGTCAGGTCACTGCAAGGACACGATCCTCGCGGCGCCCGACTGCCCGCCGGCGGACCAGCGGAGCAGGTAGACACCCGGCCGAACACGTACGCCGGAGCCGTCCCGGCCATTCCACTGGATCACGTGCTCGCCGGCGGAAAGCCCGCGGCGGGACAGCGTCGCCACCCGGCGGCCGCCCACGTCGTACACCTGCGCGTCCAGGTCCCCGGCCACCGGCAACACGAACGACAGGGCCGTGCTCTCGGCGAACGGGTTGGGCGCCAGCGCCCGGAGCGTGGCGACGCCAGCGGGGGCCACTGCACCGCTTGCCGCGACGCGCACGACCAGCCGGCGCGGCTCGGCGCCCAGCGCCAGCGCCACGTCCTCGCCACCCTGGAGCACGCGCGTCCAGCCCGCGGCCGGGTCGGAAAGCGTCACTTCGCGCCCCTCGGGCACGCCGTCGAACGCCACCTCGAGCGCGCCCTGCGCCAGCGCTCCGCCACCGCGAACGTAGACATTCCACTCCAGCTGCTGCGCGTCGTCGCCGTAGTGCGCCGACCACTCGGCGCCATCGGCCACGGTCCACAGCGCGGGAGAGGCGCCCGGCGAGTCGGGCAGGCGAGCGTAGCTGCGCGCGGCGCCGTCGCCCTGCGCCGTGCCCAGCTGCAGGTGCGCGGCGGGCGCGGCCGGCTGCGTCAGGTCGAGCCGGACCGCCCAGGCACCGGGAGTGGGAACGGGCGCCGGCGCCAGCTGCGCGAGCGTGCCCGGGCTGAAGAGCGTCTGGCTGTACTCGAACAGGTAGCGCAGCGAGATGTTGGCGCCGGACTCCTTGTGCACCCAGTAGGAGCGGCCGGGCTGGAGCGACGTCACCGCCGTGTAGCCGTTGACCGGGTCCCAGCCGAACACCTGCTTGCCGGTGCGAACCTGCGCGGGCGAGATGAGCGACTCGAAGGAGCCCGCCCCCGAGCGCACACGCAGCGCCGAGACCGCGACCGGGAAGCGGAACGGCTGCCCGATCTGGTTCCAGCCCGTGGACTCGGCGTGCACGGGCGTGAGCGAGAGCGTGAAGTCCGATTCCGGATTCGCCGCTCCGGACGTATCGAGCGTGTCCGCCACCTTGGTGGCGAACCAGTAGCCGTGCCCGGCCGACAAGTGGTTCAGCGAGTCCGGCGGCACGTCGTAGTGCTTGAACGTGGGATCCCAGCGCCCGAAGCGCCAGCGCGTGGGGTCCGGCGGGAACAGCGACGCCAGCACCGTCGCGGGCGCGTCGTTGGAGAACACGAACGGGAACGACAGCGGCACGAACACGTCCGGCGCGGTGATCGTGCGCTGGGTGATGACCTGGTTCGAGAACGTCGCCCCGATCGTGTGGTGCGCGGCCACCTGGTGAAACGTCCAGTTGGGCAGCGGCCCCACGTCCACGCCGTCCACGAGCAGCGACTGCACGTGGTGCCCGCCCGAGGAGGTGGCCACGAAACGCAGCGAGTCCTGCGACGCCACGAACTGCAGCGCGGGACCGGGCGTGAGCGAGCCGTTGGTGGTCGCGCCCACGACGATGCGGAAGTAGGCGCCTCGGATGCCGTTGGGTCCGATGCGCTGCACGACCAGCCCGGTATCCGGGCTGCCGCCCGTGTCGGCGTCTTCCCACGCCACCGCCAGGTCGCCGTTGGCGAGCATGAGCGCGGCGGCGGCGCCGCTGGTGCGCGTGAAGTCGGTGGACACCAGCAGGGGCGCCGCCCCCAGCGGCAGCGTGCCGCCGCTCACCACGTGCTGCGTCTGCACGAGCTCACCGTCGGTCCATGTGACCCATGCGCCGTCGGCGCCGTCGGAGATGGCGCTGATGTCGGCGGCGGCCGCCGGAGCGGGCGTCGTGAGAACCAGGCCGCCGGAGTTGCCCCACACGTTGGAGCCGGTCGAGCCCAGCGCGCGCGCGCGCACGTCGGTGGGCGATCCGAACACGAACAGTCCTTCGCCGTTGGCGCGCGAGAACACCGCGACCGGCCACAGCGGATTGGCGCTGGTGGACAGCTGCACCCGGTTGTTTCCCGTGTATCGCGACGATCCCGTCGAATCGAAGCGCTGCGCGAAGATGCCGTAGGACGCGCCCGATCCGACCGTGTCGGCGAAGATCACCGTCGTGTTGGCGCCGGCGTCGCACGACAGCCGGCCGCGAACGGTCGAGCTGTTGCCGTCCACCGAAAGGCCGTCCGCGGTGAAGCGCACATTGCCGGCCGCGTTGACGCGCTGCAGGTACACCTGCGAAGCGGGCGTCGGAGCGTTGCGGGTGTCGTCCCAGAGCACGACCGCGCCACCACGACCGTCCGCCGCGATCCGCGGCGAGGTCTGCTCACCGCTGCTCGTGCACAGGGGCACGCCGGCCGCGGCCCACGCCACCGTGCCGTTGGCGAGAATGTGCTGCGCGTAGATGTCGGCGTTGCCGTTGCGCTGGTCTTCCCACGCCACGTACAGGCCGCCCGCGCCGTCGGAGGCCACGGCCGGGGCCGTCTGGGCTCCCGCGCCGGTGGCGACGCGCACGCCGGTCACGGTCCACAGGTGGGTGCCGGTCGTCCCGATGTGCTGCGCCCAGATGCTGCGCGGGCTCGTACGCTGGTCGGACCACGCCAGCAGCATGCCGCCCGCGCCGTCGCTCGCGGCCGCCAGGCCCTGCACCGAACTGTCGGGAGGTCCGACGGGAAATCCCGTCGCGCTCGCGGCGTTGCCGGTGGAATCCACACGGTTTGCCCACACGCCGGAGGTGTCGCGGCGGTCGGTCCACGCGATCGTCAGCCCGCCGGCGCCGCCGGGCACCAGCAGCGGGCCCGTCTGTGCGCCGGGTGAGGTGGCCACCGGCACGGGTGTCCCGCTCCACGCCGCCAGCGCGCGCGAAACGAAGCCCGCGGAAACGACCACGCCGAGTGCGAGAAACACGAGGTAGCGCTTCGCGAAGGAACGGTGGCGAGCGTGCATGATCAGGGGCGAACCTCTGGCGCTCTGCTCGGAACGGAGAAGCGAGCGCCGGTGGATTTCTGGTAGCGTGCGCTCGGCATCGTCGAACGCGGCGCCGGCACGGAATCCGTTTCCGCGCTGCCGTGATCGCCTCGACTTCCTGCCGGGCCGTGGATGGGACGACTCCGCGAGCAAGGTGCGACGAGTTGCGTCCGCATGCAAGCGCGAACGCTCTCCCGCCTTGCGCCGCGACCCTCGTCCCGGGCACGATCCGGCACCCGGACGCGGACCGCGCGCCCGGCACCCGAGTCCAGCCTGAGGAGCCAGCCATGAGTCCGATGCCTTGGCGCATCGTCGTCGTCACCGATCTGGGCGTGGAAAATGGCAGCCCGGCGGCGGTTGCCGCCCATGGCGCGGACGCCTTCCTGGGCGGCCTGGGGTTGTCGGTGGCCCTGCCCGGCAGCAAGAGCCACCCCGTGCCGTCGCTGGACGCGCTCTCCCCCGCCGCTCTTTCGGCGGCGCTGGGCGGGGCGACCGGGGCCGCGGTGGACGCCGTCCTGCACGACCCCAAGGTGCAGAAGCTGGAGGGCGCCTGGCGCGGGCTGAAGCTGCTCGCCTCGCACCTGGCCGAACCCGCCACGCTCGAGGTGCTGAGCGCCCCGCGCGCCTCGCTGGTCGCGCGCTTCCGGGACGCCATCCACGGCCCCGCCATGGACAGCGGCGACAACCTGACGCTGGTGGTGCTGGACTACGACTTCACGCACAAGGCGTCCGACGTGGCGGACCTGGCCGCGATCGGCGCCATGGCCGCCGAGCTGCAGGCCTGCGTGGTGGGCAATGCCCACGCCGGCATCCTCGACCTGCGCTTCCTCGTGCAGGCCGCTGCGCTGCAGGAAGTGGCGACCAAGCTGAACAGCCCGGCGCACGCCGGCTTCGCCGCCCTGCAGAAGAGCGACGACGCGCGCTGGCTGTCGCTGACGCTCAATCGCTTCCTGCTGCGCGAGCCGTGGACGAGCGCGCACACCGAGGCCTGCACCGAGTCGAACCCCGACACCTACCTGTGGGGACGCGGCGTCTGGCTGGTGGCGGCCGCCACCATTCGCAGCATCGCCGCGCACGGGCACGCGCTCGACCTGTCCGGCGCCGGCGGCCGGTTCTCCGAACTGCCGACCCGCCCGTACCCGGTCAAGACCAATGAGTCGCAGGCGCTCGCCACCGAGATCCCCTTCGCCGAGATGCAGATGCTGCTGCTCGCGCACGGCGCCTTCGCCCCGCTGGTCGGGCCGCTCAACCGCGACGAGGTCAACCTGCCGCTCGTCACCACGCTCCACCGGCTGGGGCCGAGCAAGCTCACCCTCGAGGGCACGCTGGCCTACCAGCTGACCGCCGGGCGCTTCGCGCAGGCCTGCGGAGCCATGCTGGGCGAGGCGCCCGCGGGCGCGGCCGACGACGCCACCGCCGCGTGGCTGCTCAAGCGGCTGCGCGCCGACCTGGGCGGACTCATGAAGGACGCCGGCGACGATGCGCTCACCGTGGCCATGGAGACCGACGAGGCGGGCGAGCGCACGGCGATCGTCACGCTCAAGCCCGCGGTGACGCTCGAGGGCAAGAACCCCGAGTTCGTGCTGGCGCTGCCCGTGGCCGGGAACACGCCATGAGCCCTCCGGGCCCGATCGCCGATGTCGGGGCCGAGCCCACCTACGACGGCCAGGTCACCCAGTTCGTGGCCGGCGAGGCGCTGGGCTCGCGCTACTTCGACCGCGAACGCCGCGTGATCTTCGTCAACGGCATGGGCAACTCCGGCGCGAACCACCGTGACTCGGCGCTCGCCCTGTCCGTGCTGCAGATGTGCCGCGTGGTGGGCGTGTACAACCTGACCGGCGGATTCATCACCGATCTGGTGCAGTGCGTCACCGACAAGCTCCAGTTCGACGGGCTGCTGGCCGCCTCCGCCGACACGTCGATCTCGCAGGCGGAATCGGCCAGCGGCGCCGGCGACCGCGCGCGCGCGGCCATGACCGTGCTGCGGGCGCGCAACACGGCGGCAGCGGCGATGTTCGACCTGCTGCGCAACGGCGACTACCGCGACGCGGACATCTTCGCGCACAGCCAGGGCAACCTGATCACGTCCAACGCGCTCAGCGCGCTGGAAATCGTGGACGGCGCCGCCGAGGTGAGCCGGCACCTGGTGCACACGTTCGGCTCGCCCGCCATGAACTGGCCGCGCTCGGCCCGGCTGGAACAGTGCGGGTTCACGTTCGACCCGGTCACATGGCTCGCCGGCATGGACATGTCGTTCTCCATCTCCAAGGTGGGCATGCCCGCCGACTCGATCGTGCCCATCACGCACGCGTTCACCGAGTACATGCGGAACGATGCGGCCTTCGTCGTGAACCGCTTCCGCTGGGGCGGGCTCGGCATGACCTTCTCGCTGGACGAGGAAGGCCTGGCGCGCGGCCTGGTGCAGATGGGGCACAACCTGCCGCGCGTTCTCGGCGTCTTCCGCCGGCTGGCGGACGCGCACAACTCCGACGTGGACGACGTGGCGCTGCTCTACGTCGAGATGCTGCAGCGCCTGCCGCAGGGCCCGGGCATTCTCCAGGAGATCCGCTCGGAGCCGCAGCTGCTGCGGCTTCTGGTGGAGGCCATGGAAGGCGGCTGGACCTCGAGCCGCGAGCGCAACGCGATCGACTTCCTGCGCCGGCCGTAGCCGGCGGGATGCCGCCGAACGAGGGCGCCCCGCGTCGCCGCGCGGCGCCCCGCCGGATCAGTTCGCCGCGACCTTCGAGCCCTTCAGCGTCAGGTCGCTGCTGGCCTTCACGTTGATCTTGCCGCCCTCGAACGTGATGTCGCCGTTCTTCTTCAGGATGATCTTGGCGCTGCCGCACTCGATCGTGATCTCGTCGCCGGCCTCGATCTTCATGGCCTTGCCGACCTTCTGCTTGGAGTTGCCCGTGATCTCGATGGACGAGTCCTTGCCGATCGAGATCTTGGACACGTCGGAGTAGGTCAGCTCGACCGACTTGGTCACCGTCTGGGTCAGCTTGCCCGAGATGCTCTCCGTACTGTCGGCGCCCACGTCGATCACCTGCTTGGCGCCGATCGAGAGCTTGTCGTCCTTGGAGATGCTCGTGGACCGGCCGCCCTCGACCGAGACGCTCTCGTCCTTGGCGATCACGATGGACTCGGCGCCGTCCACGGACAGCGAGCGGTTCTTGGCAACCGACTCGGTGTGGTTGCCGCCGATGGTGATGTTCTCGTTGCCGCCCACGTCTCGGGTGCGGTTCTTGACCACCTTCATCGTCTCGTTGTTGCCGACGGTGTGCGTGTGGTTCGTGCCGATGTCGGTGGTGCGATTGTTGAGGATCTTCGAGTTCATGTCCTTCTGGGCATGCATGAAGATCTCTTCGCTGCCCGCGGCGTCCTCGAACCGCATCTCGTTGAAGCCGTTGCCGCCGGGGCTCGAGTACGACTTGAGCGACGTTCTGGTTTTGTCCGCCGGCAGGTCGTAGCCGACCAGGTTGCCGCCGTTGTAGACGCGGCCCACGATGATCGGCTGGTCCGGATCGCCCTCGAGGAAGTCCACGATCACTTCGTGCCCGATGCGCGGAATCACCAGCGCGCCATACGCGCCGCCGGCCCACATCTGGCTCACGCGCACCCAGCACGAGCTCTTGTCGTCGTTCGCGCCATAGCGGTCCCAGTGGAACTGCACCTTGACCCGGCCGTGCGAGTCCACGTGGATCTCCTCGCCCGCCGGCCCGGTGACGATGGCGGTCTGCGGCCCGTCCACGCACCCGCGCGGGGTGATCTGCGGCGCGCGGAACAGCACCTCGGCGGGAATCGCCTCGAACGAGTTGCGGTACGCCTCGCGCCCGCCGGATCCCGACATGGCGCCGGAGTGGCTGACGCGCGTGAGCACGTACTCGCCGTTCATGGACTCGCGCGCGTGCTCCTCGACCGTGAAGCGGTGGCCGGGCAGCATGCGGCGGCAGTTGCTCTCGCCGCTCAGCACCTTGAACCGCGTGCGGAGCGCCTCGAGCCGGATGGCCGTGCGGGCGCCGCCCAGATCGCCGTCGCCGTAGCGGCCCGCGTAGTCGTAGTGCTCCAGGTTGGCCTCGGCCTCGGCTTCCTTCTCCTGCTTCAGGTCGAGGTCCGTCTTGGTGAAGTTCCACGCGCGCAGCTCGACGCGGCCCGTGCTCATGGACCGGGCGAACCGCAGGTTCCGCACTTCGGCCAGCTCGGTCGTCAGTCCCGTGCCGGCGGCGCGGAACTTGAGGTGGGCGTCGCCGGGAATCAGCGGGTAGTGCGACGTGGCGTTGCCCACGACCAGCTTGTGGCCCGAGTCCGTGTGCTCGAAGAAGTAGAAGAGACCGTCCTCTTCCATGAGCCGCGAGATGAACGCGAAGTCGGTCTCGCGGTACTGAACGCAGTACTCGTGCGCCGGAAAGCTGCCCTGCGCCGAGATCTCGAAGTCGGTTCCGTCCGCCATCCCCGCCGACTCGAGCACGTCCTGGATGATCTCGGGCG
>JADLGX010000139.1 GCA_020849095.1 Candidatus Eiseniibacteriota bacterium | reverse complement strand
TGCGTCTTGCACGCGCCGGCGAGGTGAGCGCCCGCAAGGTGGCGGTGGTGCGGTAAGCCAACTGGCAGCCAACAGGCGGCGCGGGGCGAATGTTCGCTCCGCGCCGTTTTGGCTTTGCGCTTGCAGTTCTCGAAGGGCAAACCATCAGGGCAGAGCCTGCCCGCCCACTTCCCCCGAGAGGACTTCCATGCAACGCTCGAGCTCGGCCGGCTTCCTGCGGCTGCTGGCGGCCAGCGCCGCTGTTTGCTTGCTGTGCGCTTCCGGAGCACCGGCGCTCGCCGCCACGCAGCCCGGCGCCGATCCCGAGTCGTTCACCCGCCGCGCCGACAACCGCCGGCTGCAGGTCGAGATGCTGCGCCGCGGGCCCATGGCCAAACTGCGCGCGGCCGGCGCGCGCGCCAAGGACGCCAAGCGCGCCCACGCGCCACGCGGCGCCGCGCGCGTGAACCCGTGGCTGCCCGACGACAGCCCCGAACTGCACGTGGCGCGCACCTGGAGCGGGCTCGCCAACCCTCCGCTCGCCGCGCAGGGCGCCGCCGCCATTCCCGCCAACACCCAGTGCAACAGCCCCGCGGGCGACGGCGCCAGCGCCGCGCAGTCCGAGACCGCCGTGGCGGTGCTCGGCGCGTACGTGGTCGTGGCATGGAACGACGGGCACGGGTTCGACACGTTCCCTTACGGCGAGGGCCAGGGGTACGCGTGGTCCGCCGACGGCGGCGTCACGTTCACCGACGGCGGCGACATTCCGCACCCCTCTGCGTTCCCCGCGTGGCTGTGGACCAGCGATCCCGTGCTCACCGTGAACGAGAAGACCGGCGAGTTCTGGTACTGCGGACTGGCCGATCCCACCAGCACGACCTACGCGATCGGCGTGGCTCGCGGGCGGTTCACGTCGGGCGTGTTCGCCTTCGACAGCGTGTTCGTGGTGCGCAGCGCGACCAGCACGAGCGTGTTCCTCGACAAGCAGTGGATGGCGGCCGACAGCTCGAGCGGCAACCTGTACGTCTGTAACACCACGTTCACCACGAGCGGCGACCAGATCGACTTCCATCGTTCGACCAACGGCGGGCGCACGTGGAGCGCGGCCACCACGCTTTCGTCGGCGGGCGACATGGGGCTGGTTCAGGGTTCGCGCGTGGCCGTGGGGCCCAGCGGCGAGGTTCACGCCGTGTGGTCCGCGCTCGAGACCAACGCCGCGATCGATACCGACCACTACCGCTACCGCCGGTCCACCAACGGCGGCGCCTCGTTCGGCGCCGAGGTCACGTGCGTGGACCAGATCTCCAACTTCGGCACCGGCGCGCCCGGCTTCAATCGCGAGCGCGGCATCACGTTTCCCTCGATCGCCGTGGACCGCACCACCAGCGCGCGGCGCGGCCGCGTGTACCTGGCCTGGAACGAAAGCTACGACTGGCTCGACGACCCGTTCCCCTCGATCACGGCGGGCATCTCGCGGACCGAGATCGAGAGCAACGCCACCACCGGCACCGCGACGACGGCGGCCGTGGGCCAGGTGCTGCGCGGCACGCTGGCCACCACCGCCAGCACGAGCGACGTGGACTACTTCGCGCTGCCCATGACGGCGGGTCAGCACGTGATCGTCTACGCCGACTCGTTCACCGCCAGCCGCTCGTTCACGCTGCGCCTGTTCGCGCCCAGCCCCGACGGCGCGCAACGCCTGGCGTACGGCGGCAAGACCGACAGCACCGCGTCCACCGTGACCACCTCGGTGTGGACGTACACCGCGCCGGTGAGCGGCACGTACTACCTGCGCATCGCCGCCATCTCGCGCCGCACGATGGGCTATCGCATCCGCACCGTGACCGGAGTGCGTGGCGCCGAGCGCGGGCGCGACGCGCGCGACGCGTTCGTGACGTGGTCGGACAACGGCACGTCGTGGGCCACGCCCACGCGCGTCAACGACGACGCGGTGGGCTACGACAACTACCTGCCCGAGGTGGCCGTGGGCGCGGACGGCATGCCCTACGTGACCGCATTCGACTTTCGCGACGACACCTACGGCTCGCGCGCCAACCTGTACCTGACGCGCTCGGCCGACGGCGGCGCCACGTGGGCGCCGAACCAGCGCATCACCGGCGCCACCGGCAACTTCACCACGAGCGCCGCAAACATGGCGCCCAACATGGGCGACTACCTGGCGCTGGGCGCCGGCGCGTCCAGCGTGCACGCCGCGTGGGCGGACGCGCGCGGCGCCAACGTGGACGTGTGGTCGGCCGGCGTGCCCACCACGAGCAGCATCGTCGCCGGCCCCGCCGACACCACCATCACCGCCCCCGGCAGCGCCGACTTCGGCTGGAGCCTGGCCAACGCCAACCCGGTCTTCGGCGGCACGTACGCCGCGCAGTGGAGCAGCGCGCGCCACTGGCCGCTGCCCGCCGCGGGTGCGCCCGTCGTGGGGGCCGGCGCCAGTGCGTGGGCGCAGGCGAGCTTCTCGGTGCCCGACACCGCGGCGGCCGGCGCCAACACGGTGTGCATGACGTTGCGCGGTCCCGGCGGCGTGGTGGTGGGGCAGGACTGCTTCACGATCACGGTCATCTCCGGCCAGCTGGGCGTGGGCGGCGACCCGCCGCCCGCGTTCGCACTGGCGCGCAGCCTGCCCAACCCCGCGCGCGGGGCGTCGAGCATCTCGTGGTCGCTGCCGCGCGCCGGGCATGCGCGGCTCACGGTGTACGACCTGACGGGCGCGCGCGTGCGCACGCTGCTGGACGGCGCGCAGCCCGCCGGCCAGGGCGCGGCCACGTGGTACGGCGACGACGAGCGCGGCCGGCGCGTGCGGGCCGGGGC
>JADLGX010000138.1 GCA_020849095.1 Candidatus Eiseniibacteriota bacterium | reverse complement strand
TCGAAGCGGCACGCATCACGTTCCCCCCAGACGGCGAAACACCTCGCGGACGTCCTCCCAACCGAGGACGCGCGTTCCGGCCGACATACGCCACTCGAACCACTCCGATTCCGCCCGTTTCGAAACGACCAGGTCCTCGACCGCGAGTCGAGCGCGCACCCAGCCCGCTTCGTCCGCGATCTCGATCGCAACGGGCCACTGCCGGCCGCGCACTTCGGTCCACTCACGGTACTCGATCCGCACCACGTGCTCCTCGCGGGACAGGCGCGCCCGGCTCGGCAGCCCGCGGCCGTCCACGGTGATCGCGAGCGAGTCCCCCCCTTCGCGCCAGCCCACGTGCCAGCCGGCGGAATCCGCAGTGGCGGACCGCCACGCCTCGGCGGGCGGCTTCCACGTGGCGCCCATGGCGCGGCCGAGAAAGGCGGCGGGCGGGCCGATGCCCAGCGATTCGGCGGCCCGGTCCAGCACGAACGCGGCGCGCTCGGAGGGAATGCGCACGAACAGCGAGTCGCCGCGCACGCCCAGGTCCAGCGCCACGCCCAGCAGCGCGCGCGCCTGCACGCGCACGCGCGACGGCGCGGCGATGGCGACGCTGGCGGAAAACGCGGGCAGCCGTCCGGTGGCGCGGCCATCGAGGCGCAGCACCACGTCGGCACGCAGCGCGGACAGCGCCTGCTCGCGCTTCACGCGCTCGGCGGCATGGCGCACGGACAACTGTTCGGCGGACGACGCGGGTCCGCGCGGAGCGCGGGCGCAGGACGACACCGCGAGCGCCGACAGCAGCATGGCGGCGAACGCTGCGCGGCGCGGCAGGCGCGACGCGCGCGACACTCGCGATGCGCGCGACATCAGCATCAAGCGCGCGGGCCCAGCCAGCGGGCGATCTCGCCGGCCACCTCGGCCGGCGTGCGTCCGTCCGTGTTCACGCGGTGCGTCGCCACCTCGGCGTACAACGGCGCGCGTGCCGCGAGCAGGTCCGCCAGCTTCGCGGCGGGCTCCCCGCCGGCCAGCAACGGCCGGCTGCGCTGCGGTTCGGCGCCGACCCGGCGCGCGGCCTCGGCCGGCGACACCTCGAGCCACACCACGTCGCAACGCTCGCGCAGCTGCGAGCGGCGCGCCTCGTCCAGCACGATGCCACCGCCACAGGCGATCACGCGCACGCCGCTTTCGACCGCCTGGGCCAGCAGTTCGCTCTCGCGGCGGCGGAACCACGCCTCGCCCGCGGATGCGAACAGCTCGGCCACGGATGCGCCTTCGACCGCTTCGATCATGGCGTCCAGGTCGGCCACCGACGCGCCGAGCGTCTCGCCCAGCGCGCGCGCCACTTCGCTCTTGCCCGCCCCCATGAGGCCCACGAGGGCCACGGGGCGCACCACCGGCTTCTGGTCCATGGTTCGCAGCCTATGCCCTGCGGCTCGCGTGGGGCAACCGCCCGGGCGAAAACGGCGGCCGCCGGCCCCGGTGAGGGCCGGCGGCGCCGGATGACGGAAGGGATCGGAAGGTCAGTTCGAAGCGAGCGCGGTGATGAGCCGCGGAGTCACGAAGATGATCAGCTCGCGGTTCTGCTTGACCGTGCTCTCCGAGCTGAACAGGTAGCGCAGGATCGGAATGTCCTTCAGGAGCGGCACGCCGCTGCGCACGGTGGACTCGTTCGTACGGATGAGCCCGCCGATGACCGCGGTCTGGCCGTCGTCCACCATCACACGCGTGTCGGCTTCGGACGTGTTGATGATGATGCCGCCCTGCACCGTGGACTGCGTCGAGAGGTCGCTGACCTCGGGATGCAGGTCCATGATGATCTTGTGGTCCTGCGTGAGGTGCGGAGTCACCTTGAGCTGGATGCCGATCGTCTGCAGCTGCGAGACCGGGTTGCCGGCCACGTCCTGCACGATGAGCGGAATCTTCTGGCCCACGACGATCTTCGCCTCACGGTTGTCCACCGTGGTGATGCGCGGGTTCGAGATGATGTTGGCCTTGCGGTTCTCCTCGAGCGACTGCAGCTGCGCTTCGATGGAGGCCCAGCTCTTGAAGATGCCGAACGTCATCTTGTTCGCGGCGCCGGCGAAGCCCGAGTTCTGCTCGCCCGCCATCACGAGGGATCCGTCGGAGTTGTGCACCGGGCCGCCACCGGGCAGCACCGTGTTGCCGTTGCCGTCGTCCACGCCGGACCAGAACTCCGGCTTGGCGGGCGACACGTTCCACTCGATGCCCATGCCGCGGAGCGCCGAAGCGTCCACGTCCACGAGCTTCGCCGTGATCTCGATCTGCGGCGTGGTCGAGTCGAGGTCGACCGCCATCTTCGCGACCGCGTCCAGGTTGCTGGCGAGGTCCGTGATGATGAGCGAGTTGGTGCGCTTCTCGACCTGGATGCTGCCGCGCTTCGAGAGCGCCGGCTGCAGCGGAGCCGCGAGTTCGGCCGCGTTGGCGTAGTTGAGCTTCACGATGCGCGTCTCGAGCGGCACCAGCTCGAGCGTGCGGGCGTTGGCCGTCTCACGCTCGACCTTTTCGGCGTTGAGCTTGGCGGCATCGTCCACGCGGATCACCGAGCCGTCCTCGACGTAATCGAGACCGCTGGCGCGGAGCACGGACTTGAGCGCGTCCTGCCACGCGACGTTGCGCAGGTTGATCTTGACCGTGGCCTTGACGTTCTGCCCCATGATGATGTTCCGGCCGCTGAACTCCGAGATCGCGCGAAGCACGGTCCGGAGGTCGGCGCCTTCCACATCGAGGCTGAAGCTGCCGCTGCCGGTGCGCACCAGGCCCACCGTGCTCGTGGCCGTGGACTGCTGCGCTCCGACCGAGGCCGGAATCACGGCCGACACGAGGCCGGCCATCAGGACGAGGCCGAGGATGGCCTTCTTAGCGAGCATTCGAATCTCCCTTCCGCACCAGTGGAATCACCACCGACTGAGACTGCCCTTCCGCCGTCAGATTGACGACCACGCCGTCGCGCTTGAGCGTCTCGACGTAGCCGTTCTGCACCTTGTCACCCTTGCGCAGCACGAAGCTGTTTCCACGAACGTCCTCGGCCAGCGCGAACTGGTCGGTCGCTCCCCACACGATGCCCACCACCTTGATGCCACCGACGTCGATCGGGGCGTCGCCGCCCACGTCCGCGCCGACGAAATCCCCATCCACGAGCGACTGGAACGGATCGCGGCGGCCGAGCGCGTTGTACTGGTACGTCAGGTGGTCGTCCATGTGAGCCTGCGACGGCTCCGCCTGGACCGGCGCGGTCGTCACGCTGTTCACGACGGCCGCTCCCCCCTGACCGGCCGAAGCCGGCTGCACCTGCGTTTCGACCGGAGCCGCGGAAGGCTGCGCCGCGGCGGCCACCGGAGCCGGAGCGGCGGGCGCCGAGACCGTGGCGGTCTGCGGAGCCTGCTTGGCGCCACCGGTGATCATCTTGACGCCGTAGCTCACGCCGCCCAGCACCAGCATGGCGACGAGGGCGATCACGCGCTTCACGACCGTGCTCTTGATCCGCTCGGCGATCTGCGCGACGAAGTTAGGACTTCCGGCCATTGGCACCTCCCTGGTTCGCGGTGGCGACGGCCGGCGTGGTGTTGAGGCTGTAGGCCGAGGCCACGAACTCCGCCGTGGTCGAGCCGTCCTCGGACTTCTGGTTGGTCGTCAGCTTGAGGTTCGAGACCGTCACGATGCGGCGCATGTTCGACAGTTCGGCGAGGAACGAACCCACGTCGTGGTAGTTCCCGGTCACCGAGATCTGCACCGGCATCTCCGTGTGGTACTCGGAGGGCTTCTGGCCGGCCGGCTTGAACATCACGAACTGCACGCCGGTCTGCTGGCCGGCGAGCGTGATCTTGCGGAGCAGGACGGACAGCTGGCGATCGGCCGGAAGAAGCTCGGAGGCCAGTTCCCAGCGCTGGTGCAGCTGGTCGTACTCCGCCTCGAAGCGAGGCAGGTCGGCGACCGACGCGCGGGCACGGGCGAGTTCCGAGGACTTCTTCTCGTAGTCGGCCTTGAGGGTGGAGAGATGTTCCTTGCCGTTCTGGAATCCGAACGGCAGGAAGTGCGTGAAGTAGAAGAAGCCCAGCGCCGCACCCGCGAGGAAGATCGCGAGGGTCAGCTTCTGCACGGCCGGGCTCTTGAGGTCCAGGTTGGCCATGTTCGCGTCCCCTTTAGTTGGCGCTCGGGTCCGACGTCACCTGACAGGTGAGCCGGAACTTCACGACGCTCTTGTCGGTCACGTTGCCCTTCTCGGCGACGGACAGTTCGACGTTGCTGAACATGCCCGAGCGCTCGAGACGCGCCATGAAGTCCGACACGACGAGGTTGGAATAGGTGACCCCCTCCAGGTTGAGGGACGTGCCCGCATCCTGCGTGGCTCCCGTCAGCCAGAGGTGGTCCGGTACGCACTTCGCGAGCTCATCCATGAGTCGAACGCTCTGAGTGCGGCCCGTTTCGAGTCGGTTGATGATGCCCATCCGCAGGTCCAGCTCGGCGCGTTCCTGCGCCAGCTGGTTCACGCGCGCGATCTGCGGCGCGAGTGCCCGGGATTCGTTGTCCACCTGCTCGATCGAGTTCTCGAGCGAGGAGACCGCCGTACGCTGTGACATGACGGTGCCGGCGATGACGAGGGCGGCGAGTCCCAGAACGGCCCCCGGGAGAACCATGTCTCCCAGCTTGAGGTCGATCGAGAGGGACTTGCGCTGGGCCTTTTCCTCGCGCGGCAGGAGATTGACGCGAATCATTTCTTGTCCCCCTGTCGGCGCAACGCCAGACCGATACCGACCGTGAGAAGGGGCGCCACCTTCATCACGTCCTGCCCCGCGAAGAGGGCCGGGTCGTACTGCACACGGGCCAGCGGATTGACGATCTCCGACGGCACGCTGAAACGGCGGTTCAGGAACTCGGGCACACCCGGCGTCAGCGCGCTTCCGCCGCAAACCAGAATGCGGCTGATGGCGCCCGCCTCGCCCGACGTGCGCAGGAAGGCCTGCGCGCGCTCGAGGGCGGTGGCGATGCCTTCGCAGGCCTGCTCGATGACCGGAGCCACCTCGAGGCCGGGACCGGACTCACCGCGCACCGCCGCGGCAGCCTCCGCCTGGCTGAGGTTGAACTTGCGCTGCACGGCCTCGGTGAACGTGTTGCCGCCCACCTGCAGATCCTTGGTGAAGTAGGGCACGCCGGCCTGGATGATGTTGATGTTGGTCATCTCGGACCCGATGTTCAGGACCGCGACCACTTCTTCGGCGGCGAACTCGTAGTTGGCCTCGATGGCGTTCTGGGCGGCGAACGAGTCCACGTCCACGACGGCGGGATTCAGGCCCGCCTCGCGGATGAGGTCGCTGAAGGACATGACCATGTCCTTCTTGGCAGCGACCAGCAGCACCTGCATCTGCTTGGGATCCGCCGGCGAGTCGCCGAGGATCTCGAAGTCGAGCGACACGTCGTTGATGTCGTACGGGACGTGCTGCTCGGCTTCCCAGTAGATGGCCTGCTGCGCGTCATCAGCCGACAGCTTGTTCATCATGATCTTCTTCACGATGACCGCGCGTCCGGAGACGGCCGCGGCGACCGTTCGCGCCTTGATGCCGCGCGATTCGAGAAGATTCGAGATGGCATCGGTGACGAGCTGGCGGTCCATGATCTCGCCGTCCACGATGGCTTCCGCCATGGGCTGCGAGATGCCCCAGTTCACGAGACGGAACGTCTTGTTGGACTGGGCTTCCAGCTCGACCACCTTGATGCTGTGGCTGCCGATGTCCAGTCCGACGAGCGACTGCTTCTTGCCGAAGAGCATGGGTTTCACTCCCTGAAAGCGGTGCGGGTCCTGGCCGGCATGCTCGACGTCGCCTGTGACGACGCATCCGTCCGCGACCAGAAGAACGAGGGGAGTTGGCCCACCCCGCTCTGCCTGCCTGCATGTGAATCGTCCAACCGGACGGGTTTCTGAAGTGCGTTTTTCACGGCGTGTTGCATGACCTCCCCTTCCGGCGTTCCACCGTTGCGCGTTGCCATGGTCAGTGAAGAACCACACGCGGAGTCGAGAGTCGCGCCTTGACCAGCTCGAAACGCCTCGTTTCGAGCGCCGTCTGGATGCGCGCCATCTCCTTTTCCGCCAATTCACGAAGGTATTGGTTGGTGGTGGAGTTCCGGACCTGCTGCCAGAGCTGCCACGCGACCGCGAGGCTCCCGGTGTTCTGGTGCGCGAATGCCGCGAACTCGCGGGCACTTGCGGGCGCCCCGGGAAGTCGCGAGGCCAGCTCGAAATATTCGGCGGCATGCGGCAGGTCGCGCCCGTTGGGCTTCACGTAGTAGAGAAACCCCGCCTCGAACGCGAGGCGGCCGCTGCGCGGGTTGTTCTCGATGCCCTTGAGGATCAGCTTCTCGGCGGCCGGAAAGTCCTGGCCTTCCTGGGCCAGGGCGAACGCCCCGAACACGTAGGCGCTCTCGAACCGCGGCGCGATCGTGGTGAGGATGTCGAAGATGTGCGCCAGGTGGTCGAACCGGTTGTCCTTCTTCCGGTGGGCGCCGTAGTACTGAACCGCGCGAAGCCACGCGATGTCGGCCGCCACCTCGCCGTGCCCCAGCGTCATGGGGCGGACGTTCTTCCCGGACGGGTAGTAGGCCAGCTCCTCGAGCGGCGAGGCGTGGGGCACCGCGCGCGAGGCGAAGTCCGCCACGTGGAAGACGCCGGTGCCCAGCGCCAGCGCGAGCGCCCACGCGACCATCATGCGGACGCGCAGCGGACGCACGCGGCCCACCGCGGGCAGGGCGAGCGTGCTCACTTGAAGTCCCTCGACTCGAACGCCGCGGCGGCCAGCGCGAGCACGCAGGCGCAGTAGAGCAGCGCGTAGCCCGACGCCAGCCCCAGGTGCATCGCGGTCGTCGTCTCTCCCACCGACGCGAGCGTGCGCACGTTGAAGAGCGAGAAGTTCGGCAGCAGGTTCGCGATCCACTCCAGCATGGTGCGGAGCGACCCGGGCGCGCGCGTGGCGAACTCGCGCAGGTCGTCGCACCACTGCCCCGCCAGGAAGAACCCCAGCGTGTACAGCGACGACAGCACCGGCGTCGAGAGCGCCGAGAACATCACCGCGATCGCGGTCACCACGGTCAGCTCGAGCCCCGCCAGGTACACGGCCTGGGCGATCGGCGCCCAGAATGCGCCGCGGCCCAGGAGCGCGAGCACTCCCCACAGCGCGAGCCCGAGAATGCCGGACACCACCCACAGCGCGCCGCTCAGTCCCGCCCACTTGCCGATCAGGTACACCGATCGCGGCAGCGGGCGCGACAGCAGGTTGAAGATGGTGCGGCGCTCGATCTCCTTGGCGACGAGGCTCGTGCCCACCAGCATCACGGCGAGCAACCCGAGCATGGTGATGGACGACAGCCCGAGGTCCACCGTCAGCCGCAGGCCTTCGCCCATGGCGAGCGGGCGCGCGATCTGCGCCAGCGCCAGCATCACGAGGCCGGCGACGACCATGCCGGCCAGAACGCGGTCGCGGATCGCCTCACGGAACGTGTTCTGCGCGATGAGCACGGCGTTCATGCGCTCCTCCGTTCGCGCGAGGCCTGAATGGCCGACGACTCCGCGGCGGCCATGAACAGCTCCTCGAGCGTGTTGCGCTGCGGCGTGACGGCGCGAACCTCGACTCCGCGGGCGACGAGCCAGCCCAGCACGGCCTGCTGCTGCGATGCGTCGGTCAGCGTGAAGAAGGTCTCGCCCGTCCGCTGCGCGCGCGTCAGGCACTCGCGCCACGCCACGGGCAGCTCGAGCAGGGGCTCGCCTGCGCAGCGGAACTCGATGCGCGCGCCGCCGCCTTCGACCAGTTCGCCCACCGTGGCCACGCGCTCGAGCCGGCCGCGCAGCAGGATGGCGACGCGGTCGCACAGCGTCTCGACGTCGGGAAGGATGTGCGAAGAGAACATCACGGTGACGCCGCGCTCGCGCTGCTCGAGAATCAGGTCGCGCACGTCGCGACGGCCGAACGGATCGAGTCCGCTCATGGGCTCGTCGAGAATGATCAGTTCGGGATCGTGCACGAGCGCGGCGGCCAGCCCGAGCCGCTGCAGCATTCCCTTGGAGTACTTGCGGAGCACGAGCTTCTCGCGCTCGCCCAGACCGACGCGGCCGAGCCAGCGGCGGGCGGCCTTGAGCGCCGGCTGCGCCGGCATGCCCGACAGGCGCGCGACGAACTCGAGGTACTCGACGCCGTTCAGGTAGTCGTAGAAGTAGGGCTGCTCGGGAAGAAATCCGAGGCGGGCGCGGCTGCTCACGTTCTCGATGGGCTCGCCCAGCAGCCACGCGCTGCCGCTGGTGGGCTTGAGCAGGCCGGTGAGGATCTTGAGCGTGGTGGTCTTGCCGGCGCCATTGGGCCCCAGGTAGCCGAACACCTCGCCGCGCTGGACTTCGAGGTTGAGGCTCTCGAGGCCGCGCGTGGTCTTCAGGCTCCAGTTGCTGCGATAAGTCTTGGTGAGCCCGGCGATGCGCACCGCGCAATCGGCGGCGGTGCGTGCACTCTGCCCGCTTTCACGGCCACCGAATGGCCGGACTGCAAGGGCATTGGCCGCTCCCGGAGCGGCCTCCATGTGCGAACTGGGTTCCATGTTCGGAAGGAATCCTTTGGCGGACTTGACGTTGCGACACTCGCGAGGATTCGCGGTGGAAGAGCCGCGTGCCCCTTTTGCAATGCGTGTGCCGTACGCCGTCCCGCAGTCCGCACATTCGCAGGGTATTCGTCCCTCCGGGCCCTGCGCCCGGTGCTGCGTCAGCGGCCGCTGGTCAGGATGATCGAGATGTCCGCGTTCTTGCCGCGACCGGCGATCTGGTACAGGTTCGCCGACGAGTCGGCGTACGTGACGATCCCCATGGCGCCCGACGTCGCGAGAGGCACGACCCAGGCGGCGTACTCGTACGCGTTGCCGCTGCCCGTCGTTCCGGTGAACGGATTGCGGAACCGCGCGCCGTTGCTCGGCAGCCGCGTGGCGACGAGGTTGGCGCTCGTGGCGTACACCCCGTCGTGCTCCACCGAATAGTCCTCGGCCGCGACCTGGAAGCCGTGCATGTTGGACTTGGTGGTGCCCTCGCGGGCGCGATCGGTCATGGCGATGAAGTTCGGAATCGCGATCGCCGCGAGAATCCCGATGATCACGACCACGATCATCAGCTCGATCAGGGTGAAGCCTCGGGTGTTGCGCCGCATTTGCTCTCTCCTCCGCGGAGCCCCGGGGGATTCGGGGACATCCGGGAATCAGGTGATCACGAGTCCGTTCGTGACGCTCGCGCCGCGTTCGTGCGGCGAGGGAGGCGGCGGGACGGCGATCGCCGTCCCGCCCCTTGCACGACTACTGGCCGCTGGTCAGCGTGATGGGCAGGTCGGCGGTCTTGCCGGCGCCCGAGATCGCGTACGCCGTGTTCGACGTATCCGCGTACGCCACGATGCCGGGGTTGCCCGTCGTCGGAAGCGGAT
>JADLGX010000137.1 GCA_020849095.1 Candidatus Eiseniibacteriota bacterium | reverse complement strand
GTGGCCACGTTGAGCACCACCAGGCAGAGCGCGAACGTGAACAGGAACTCGATCGCCAGCGCCTGCACGGCGCTCACGCCGTCGCCCGGCGCGCAGGCGAACGGCTGCCCGAGCGTGAAGTGGGCGATGAACGCGGCCACGGTGGCGCCCAGCAGCTGCGCGACCCAGTAGGGCACCAGCTGCGCCATGGGCAGCGCGCCGCGGATCGCGGCCGCGAGCGAGACCGCCGGGTTGTAGTGCCCGCCCGAGATGTGACCGCCCATGTACACCATGATCATCAGTGAGGAGCCGATGGCGAGCGGCGCCAGCGGATTGCCGGTGGGCGCGGTGAGGCAGACGGTGAACGCGAGAAAGAACGTTCCGATGAATTCGGTGATCAGGTTCTTCATGCGGCGGAACTCCTTCTGGAGGGGGAGAAGGGTCAGCGGCCGAGGTTCGACAGCAGCGAGGCCAGCGAACCTTCGAGCGCATTCGTGTCGGGCAGCTTGCCATCCGGCGTGAGGTGGTTGACCACGGCCGGCAGCAGCCCGGCCAGCAGCGAGCCCGCCTGGCTCGCCGGAACACCCGCGCGCTGCGCGAACTGTCCCAGCGTGTCGCCGCCGAGCACGTCGGTCACCTGCTGCGTCGAGATGCCCGGGTTGGGGCCGGTCGAGATCCACCCCGACATCAGGTTGCCCAGGCCCTTCTGTTCGAACGCGCCGACGAGCGCGCCCAGGCCGCCGTTGCCGCCAACCGAGGAGTCGCGCGTGCTGAGCAGGCCGACCACGGCGTTCAGGATCTGCGGGTTCTGCGACACCATGGACAGCAGTCCGCCCAGTCCGCCTTCTCCGGGCGCGGCGTGGGCGCCGGGTGCGCCATGTGTGGCCGGCGTGCCGGGCAAGCCCGCCGCGGCGCCGAGTCCCTGCTTCAGCAGATCTTCGAGGAATCCCATTCGCACTACCTCCTGGTGAGTGATGCCGGTGGCAGAACCGCCCGGCTGGGCGAGCCCGCGGGCGCTGGTGGGATGCAGGGAGGCGCATACTGCCTCCGGGGTGAGGTGAGGGCAAACCGTTTCACGCGCGACAGCGAATGTTCGTGCGCCCCTGCCAAAATGCGTGGCGAACAACGCCGCCCCATTCGCTACTCTTCCGCCGTCCACGTGGCCGCTCCCCCGACGACACCACCGCCGATCCACACCCACCGAGAGGGCCGCGTGAAACCGCAGGGATCCTCCGCGCACCGCGCCGTGGCGCTGGTGGTCGCGCTGGCGCTGGCGCTGGCGTGCGTGCCGCCCGGCCGGGCGCTCGCGTGCGAGGGCGACGGGCTCGGCCCGCCCCTGCCGCCGCTCGAGGCGCACGCAAACTCCGCCTGGGCGGCGCCCACGGTGAGCCTGCGCGTGGCGGTGGTGGATGGGGCCGGGAATCCGCTGGCCGCGCGCGTGAGCATCACGGGCTCGGACAACAAGGGGTATCCGACGGGGCTCGACGCGAGCGTGATGAGCCACCGCTCGACCGGCGGCATCTACTGCTACCCGCGCGCGGACGACGAGATCCGCATTCCCACCGGCAGCACGCGCGTCACCGCGGGGCGCGGGTTCGAGTGGATCGCCGACTCGCGCTACCACGACATCACCACCGACACCACGCTCACGATCACGCTCACGCGCGCGGTGAACCTGGCGGCGCAGGGCTGGTGGCCGGGCGACCTGCACGCGCACACGCACCACGCGCCGATCCAGTACGACATCGAGCCCGCGCACGTGCGCCACATCGCCGAGGCCGAAGGCCTGGCGGTGATCGAGCTGCTCGACGGCGACCTGCGGTTCACGGGCGAGCCGCACGAGCTCAGCGACGATTCGCTGGTCATGCAGTACTCGTACGAGCAGCGCAATCAGGTGTACGGCCATGTGTCGCTGCCCGCGCTGCGCGCGCCGGTCACCGACATCACGTGCGGTGTGCAGGAGCCGTCGTGGCCCACGCTGGCCGGCCTGCACGACGAGGCGGTGCCCGCCAAGGGGCCGCTGCTCGTGCTCACCCATCCGCACACCACCAGCGACTACGCGCTCGACGGACCGTGGCCCGGCGCCGGACTGGGGCGCGGGCTGCCGCTGCTGGCGGCGGCCGGGCGGCTCGATGCGCTCGACGTGGTGTCGTACAGCAACGATCCCGACGGCGCGTGGACCGAGTGGTACGACCTGCTGGGCGCGGGGTTCTCGTGCGGGCTGTCGGCCGGCACCGACGCGGTGCTGAACTGGTGGGACCATCCGCCCGTGGGCGGCTGGCGCGTGTACGCGAACACCGGCGCCGGGCAGCCGCTGGACCACGCGCGCTGGCTGGACGCCATTCGCGACGGCCGCACGTTCGTCACCAATCATCCGCTCGTCACCCGCGCGCGGTTCTCTGGCGTCGAGCCCGGCGGCACGCTGGACGTGAGCGCCGACTCGCTCGACCTGGTGGTCGAGGCCGGCGCGTACGAGATGTTCAACCTCGCGCGAATCGCCGTGATCGCGGACGGCCGGGAAGTATGGGCGCGCCCGATCCGCAACGTGTGGCCCGGCACCCGGCAGTGGGACAGCACGTTCACCGTGCGCATGGCCACGCCGGGCTGGGTGGCGCTGCGCGTGGACGGCGCCATGGGATACCCGCACGCGTTCCTCCTGCCCAGCGTGGCGCACACCAACGTCGTGCGCGTGACGCGCAACGGCGAGCGCATGCGCCGTCCGGAATGCGCCGCGCGCTGGCTGGGCGAACTGGACCAACTGCAGGTGTTCGTGGACGCGCACGGCCAGTGGGCGGCGCCGTGGCAGCGCGACAGCGTGAAGGCGCAGGTCGCGCGGGCGCGCGCCGAGCTGAACCGCGCGTTCGTGGTGGCGCCCGAGCCGTTCCTGCTGGTCGAGCCGCGGGCCGGTGGCGCGCTGCTCGGAACGCTCCGCTGGTCGCGCGCGCTCGACCGCGAGAGCGGCGATCGCGTGCTCTACCGCGTGCGGGTGTCGGACGACTCGCTGCTGACCGAGCCCACGGAGTACTGGACCGGCGACACCACGCTGGCCATTCCGCCGATGCCGGGGCACGAGAGCACGTGGTGGAGCGTCGAGGCGGTGGACCGCGGCGGGCAGGTGCGCGTGGCCGACGACGGGGCGCGCGTGGCGCATCCGCTGTCGTGGTTCGCGGGCGTCTCGCCCGGCGGCACGATCGTCCGGCGCGTGCTGCCCAACCCGTCGCGCGGCATCGTGCGGCTGGAAGGCTTCGGGCCCACGCTCGAGATTCTCGATGTGCGCGGCCGCGTGGTGGCCGCGGTGGGCCGGGGCATCCGTCCGGCCGGAGGCGCGATGCGCTGGGACAGCCGCGATGCGGCGCCGGGCGTGTACTGGGCGCGCACGCGTGACGGACAGAAGGCCGTGCGGCTCGTGAACCTGAGGTAGGCGCGCGCGTCGGCCCTCTATCGAGTGACGACGAGCCGGCGCGTGAGCACCTGGTTGCCGATCGTCGCGCGCACCAGGTAGAGCCCCGGCGGAACGCCGCGCCCGAGCTCGTCCTGCAGGTTCCAGCTGATCTCGCTCTGCCCGGCGGGCAGCCACATGCGCGCGATGCTCGCCACGTGACGCCCCGCGGCGTCGTACGCATCCATGACGACGGTGCCCTGTTCGGGCAGGGTGTAGGCCCAGCGCGCCGTGCTCCTCGCGGGGTTGGGCCACGGCGCGGACAGGGACAGCGCGAGCGGATCGCGCACGGCGAGGATGCCGACCGTGGTGAAGAGCACGTTCGAGAGCGACGACCAGTTGGAAGCCTCGTCCACCGCCTTGAGCGCGAAGTGGTAGCTCATGCCCACCGTCAGCCCGGTCACGGTGAAACTCTCGGGCGAGCCAGCGGGTTTGGGCGCGGGAACTCCCGTCACGCGCGTGGCGTTCGCGAACGTGGCGGGCGTGATCGGCGCGAGCGAAAAGCGCAGGTCATATGAGGTGGCCCGGCCGTTGAGGCCATCGTCGCCGGGGGCGGTCCAATAGAGTGTCAGGCTGCCGGCCTGCGCGGCGACGGAGTCGCGCGGCGCCAGAAGGACGAGCGCGGCCGCGAGGAGCAACGCGAAGAGTCGAAGGCACGAACGCACGTGACCTCCCTTGCCGGCGGTGAGTGCGGATATACCGTGATGGAGATGTGGGGACGCCGTGAGGAACGGCGCGGAGCACAGCGGTGAGGGTCGCTGTGGACGTTCATCGCGCACGAAATGCTGCTTGTGGGCGTGGGGGCCCGAGGAGTGCGCGACACGAAAGACTCATCGCAAGAGCGGGGCCGCGCGCTGTGTGCCCGGCGTCATGCCTTCAAGGCGCTGCGCCCCAGCGGGTGTGGGCGGCGAGGGCATCGCGCGCGATCCGCCCGTGCGAGTGGCGAGCGTGCCGGTGTGGCCGCTTCGCCTCACCTGTGCGTCAGCCGGCGAAAGCGGAACAAATCAAGCGTCGGCCGTGGCGGCCCCGTGCGCCGCGCGAAACACGAGCGCCACGTTGTGCCCGCCGAAGCCGAACGAGTTGGACATCACCGCCGAGACGCGCGCGGTGCGCGCCACGTGAGGCACGTAGTCCAGGTCGCACTCGGGGTCGCTCACGTGCAGGTTGATCGTGGGGTGAATCATGCCGTGCGCCAGCGTGAGCACCGACGCCACGGCTTCGATCGCCGCGGACGCGCCGAGCGCATGCCCGGTCATGGACTTGGTGGCGTGGACGGCGAGCCGGCCGGCGTGTGCGCCGAACACTTCGCGGATGGCGCGCGTCTCGGTGGCGTCGTTGAGCGGCGTCGAGGTGCCGTGCGCGTTGATCACGTCGATCTGCCCCGGTTCCAGGCAGGCGTCGGCGAGCGCCGCCCGCAGGGCGCGCGCCGCGCCACGGCCCTGCGGATCGGGCGCGGTCAGGCTGTGCCCGTCGGAGGTGGCGCCGTAGCCCGCCAGCTCGGCCAGGACGGTGGCGCCGCGGGCGGCGGCGTGGCCGGCTTCCTCCAGCACGAGCACGGCGGCGCCCTCGGCGATCACGAAGCCGTCGCGGTCGGCGCTGAACGGCCGTGACGCGCCGGCGGGATCGGCGTTGCGCGTGGAGAGCGCGTGCAGCTGGCAGTAGCCGTCCACCGCGAACGGCGAAAGGGTGGACTCGGTGGCGCCGGCGAGCGCCACGCGGCAGCGGCCGCTGCGAATGAGGTCGAACGCCGTGCCGATGTTGGACGCGCCGGTCGCGCACGCCGAGCAGCAGCCCAGGTTGGGGCCGCGGCACTGGGTCTCCATCGCGATCACGCCGGCCGCGATGTTGGGAATGATCACCGGCACGGTGAGCGGCGCGAACCGGCCGGGCCCGCGCTCGAGGAACACCTGGTGCTCCTCCTCGAGCACGTCGAATCCGCCCACGCCGCTGCCCACGACCACCGCGACGTTCTCGCGGGTTTCACCGGGCGGGAGTCCCGCCTGCGCGAGCGCTTCGTGCGCGGAGACCAGCGCCATCTGGGTGAAGCGCGCGGTTCGCCGCACCAGCTTGGGGCTCAGCATGGCGCGCGCGTCGAAGTCACGCACTTCGCCCGCGATGCGGCTGCGCAGCGCGGACGCATCGAAGCGGGTGATGGGCCGGATGCCGGAGCGGCCTTCGACCAGCGACTGCCAGAAGCGCGGCACTCCCGTGCCGATGGGAGAGCACACGCCCATTCCGGTGACGACGACGCGTGGGGGCATGGGAGGGGAGTCCGGTGGAAACACGTGAAGAAGGCGAGGGAGTAACCCCTCGCCTTCACGATGTCCGAATCGGAACGCGTGCTACTTGCCGCCGAAGTAGAAGTGGAAGCCGATGTTCGAGATGCCGAACGCTTCGCTGGTCAGTTCGGTGGACTTGGTGCCGGCCAGGTCGGGATCGACCGACTTGAACACCACGCCGTGCGCGGCCTGGACGCTGAAGCGGTCGGTGAAGAAGTACTCGACGCCGAACGAACCGCTGAGCCAGAGCTCCGTGGACTTGTTGTCGGGGTCGGCCACGACCGGCTCGGGCGACGTGGCGTACGTGAAGCCCGGGCGGACGAAGAACTTGGCATTGCCCGACTCGGCGGCCACGAACGGCACACCGGCGTCGATCACGAAGCCCGACGTGGAGCTGCCGCCGTCCGGCGTGATGGACTGGAAGCCCACGCCCAGATCGCCGGCGACCTTGTCCGTGAACCACACGCGGCCGCCCACCGGGGCCTCGGGACGGAAGTAGCCGAGGCCGTACTGGCCGGCGGCGGCGAACGACGGAGCGGCGGTCACGGCGACCAGCGCGAGGGCGATCAGCGCATTCTTACGAAAAGACATCAGTGCTCTCCTTGCATGAGGTGGAATCTCGGTGTCTCGCGCAATGCGGCCTTCGTCGCGCGGGTCGTTCGATGCAAGTGTGTTCGAACGGATTCAACGCGCGGCGCCGCGCGCTGTCGCATGGCGGGATCGTGGCGCTCACATGAAAAGTCCGCGTCACGCGTGTGTGCAGCGTGACAAGTCGAGAGCGGCTTCGCGCGTTGTCGAAAGCGCGGGCTTACCGCAGCAGCGTCAGCCGGCGCGTGACGGCGCCTTCCGGCGTGGACAGCCGGTAGAAGTAGATGCCCGCGCCCTGCGCGCGGCCCTCGCCGTCGCGGCCGTCCCAGCGCGCCTCGTGCGGGCCCGCGGCCAGGTCGCGCTCGACCAGCGTGCGAACCCGGCGGCCGCGCACGTCGAACACCGACAGCTCGGCGCGGGACGCGCGGGCGAGCGAGAAGCGCAGCAGCGTCGAGGATGACGCGGGATTGGGCACCGCCGCGTGCAGCGTGAGTAGCGCCGCGCCGGGCGAGGGACCCACGGCCGTCGTGACGGGCGCGGTGGACATGCCGCTCAGCCGCACGTCGTCGATGTTCCAGCCGCCGTAGTTGACCGAGCCGTCGCTGCGCAGCGTCCAGCGCACCTTGACCGACTTGCGGCCGTCGGCCAGCGCCGAGATGTCGAGGTCCTGCAGCGTCCACGCGGGATCGAGGGTGTTGGCGCCCGATGCGCTCTCCCAGACGGTGGTGCCGTTCACCTGCACGCGCGCCCAGTCCCACGTGTTGTTGCTGGAGCGCTCGACCGCCAGCTTGCGGGCGAACGACAGCCGCACGCCCGTGGCGAGCGAGCAGTCCACCGCGGGAGACTCGAGCCACTGATCGCAGTTGTCCTCGTAGCGGCCCAGCATGGTGCCCAGCCCGGTGATGTCCGTGCCGGCGATCATGGTTCCCGCGTACGCGGCAGCCGGGTCCTCGGTGAGCCCGGCGGGCGCGGCCACCTGCCACTCGTCCTTGGTGCCGCCGTGCGTCCAGCCGCCCGCGCCGGTCTCGAAGCCCTCGCTGAACAGCGTCTCGCGCACGGCCACCGTGAACTGGTGCACCGCGACCGGCGCGGCGAGCGGATGAAACGCGTGACGCCCCGCGTCGTCTCGCGCGCCGAGCCAGTACGACACGGTGGCGTGCGTCTGCGCGGGAATGAACGCGTGCCAGCGCCCCGGCGTGCCCGTGGCGGTGAGCGGTGCGCTCGACCACGCGCCGCCCGTGGACCAGTGGAGCCGCACCGAGTCCGCCACCAGCGGCGCGATCTGCGCGATGTCGGCCACCACCTCGTAGGGCGTGGCGCTGTTCTCGGTGTTGGGGAGCGGCGTGTGCGTGATGTAGAAGTCGCGCACGCGCGCCACCTGCGCCATGGTGGCCAGGCCCGCCTTGACCACCTCGGCGCCGAACACCGGCTGGTTCCAGCCGACCGAGTCGCACGTCTGGTGGTAGCAGGGATAGGACGGGTACTCGTTCTCGATGGCGAGGAACGCCGAGTAGCCCGCGTCCTGGAACGGCACGTGGTCCGATCCCCAGCTGCCGATCACCATGTTGGTCGCCAGGCTCGTGTACTGCGCGCACGCGTCCTTCATCACGTTCATGAGCGGCAGGTAGGCGGTTTCGCCCTCGATGTCGATCTTGTTCTGCACGTTGTGCCAGCCGATCATGTCGAAGATGACCGCGCCGATGATGGAGTCGCCGCGCGCCGCCGCCGCGCTGGCGTAGTGCTCGGAGCCGTACAGCCCCTGTTCCTCGCCCGTGAACACGACCAGGCGGATGGTGTGCTCGAACGTGTAGCCGCGCAGGATGCGCGCGATCTCGAGCAGCCCCGCGACGCCGCTGGCGTTGTCGTTGGCGCCGGGCGCGAGCGTGGCCGAGATGGGCGACGTGGAGTCCAGGTGCGCGCCCAGCACGACCACTTTGTCGGGCGTCACGGTGCCCGGCAGCGTGGCGACCACATTGCGCGCCGACGTCGAGCCGTACACGTACGGGTCGTAGCTCACGTCGGTGTAGCCCAGCGCCAGCAGGCGCTCGTAAGCCCACTGCTCGGCCTTGTCGCACAGCACGGTGGGCGTGGCGCGAGTGGTGAACGTGGTGGGCACTCCGCCCACCAGAGTGGAGCGGCCATTGCCCATGTCGCGGATCCAGTCCATGAACAGCGTGCCCGAAACCTGGTCGACCATGCCCTGCACGCTCGGCGCGAAGTCCGTTGCGGCGGCCTTGCCGGCCGTCGCGCTCTCCGCGGCGCGACTCACCAGCGGCGAGTCGCGGAGCACCTTGCGCGCGTGTCCGCCGCCCGGCGCCTCTTCGGCGAGCGGGCCCTTGGCCGCGGCGATGGCGTTGCGCCCGCCGCTCCACAGCAGTTGCGCGCCGGCCGCGGCGAACGCCTCGGCCTTGTACGGCAGCTCGTCCGCGTGCACGACGCGGTCGCGCACCAGCGTCACCGTGACGCCCGCCGGCACGAGGAACGGCGCTTCGACGCGATAACCCGCGGCGGCGAGCGCGGCGGCCGAAGCCTCGTCGGGCACGATCACCGCGTCGGGAAAGCGGTCCAGCAGCACGGCGCCCGTCGCCGACGCCTCGTGAAGAGAGTGGCCGTCCAGCCACGCCACGCGCAGCAGCAGAGGAGCGGCGAGAGGCTGGAAGTTGCCGGCCGCCGAAGGCGAAACGGCACCGGCGGGCATGGCGGCAACGAGCAGGCATGCCGCAATCAGCGCGGCGAAAGTGGAACGCGGCATGGGGCGGCTCCGGGCGAAGAGGCAGGCCGAATCAAGAACTGTGAATCAACATGGTGCCGTCCCGGCCGGGGGCTGGTCAATGGTTTGCTCGCGTCGGCTATTTCGCGAGCGCGTGTGATGCGGGGGGCGATTCCGGCACCAACGTTCCGAAGCGCAACCCCTTCGGACACCGAATCGCCACCCTGGAGGCCCGCCGTGGTCACCCTTGGTCATCTCCGCCGGGCATCGGTCACGCTCGCCTTGCTCCTCCTGCTCCCGGTCGGCACCGCGCCAAGTGCGTTCGGGCAAGCCTGCACGATCACCGACCCCGGCGGCGCGCGCCCCAGCCCGCGAAGCGATCACGCCATGGCCTATCTGTCGAACGGTCGGGTCCTGTTGTTCGGCGGCCGCGACGCCTTTGGCCAGTACCTGGGTGACACGTGGCTGTTCGACGGCACGTCCTGGTCGCTCGCCGCGTCCACTGGCCCTTCGCCGCGTGCGCGATTCGGCATGACCAACGCGAACGGGGTCGTGGTACTGCAGGGAGGAGAGGGCGCAGGCGGCGCGTTGACCGACACCTGGCAGTGGACGGGAAGCGCCTGGCAGCAGGTGATCACCGGCGGCACACCCATGACGGCATTCACCGGTTTCCCGTTCGTCGCCATGGACTATACCTGGCAGTCCTCCCCCTGCCAGCCCGTGTACCCCTCGTACTGCTACGAGGTGTGGGGCGTCCGCGCCGGTTACCAGCAGGGTGTGCGGGAGTGGGGACCGGGATATCCCGGGATGGGCTGGGGCGCGCCGCGCCTGCGGGGCGGAACCGGCCAGTGGTACGTCGACGGCTCTGCGACGACGGCCGATCTCGGCTCCTCCTCGTATGGCGGGGCGATCGCGTTCGGGGGGCGCGTGGGAGGATTTCCGCTCAACAACGTCACGTTGAGTTGGTTCTCACCGAGCGACTCGGCGGTCATCTTCGGGAACGCGCAGCAGGTTGCGGCAACGTTTGGCGGACCGCTTCCCGGGGCGCGGGCCGATCACGCAATGGCCCAGGGCGGCACGTCCTGGGACGAGGTGATCCTCTTCGGAGGCAGCAACGGCGATCCCTTCACCTGGCGCACGACCGAGATCTACAACCCCAGCGCCAATCTCGGCAGCCCGGACGACGGCACGGTCACCTGGGAAGTCGCTGCGACCAGCGGCCCGGGCGCGCGCATGGATCACGCGATGGCGTACGACCCGCAGCGAGGCCGCACGATCCTGTTCGGCGGCCAGTGGAATGGTGAGACGTTCGGGGATACGTGGGAGTGGAACCCCGTCACGAGCCAGTGGGTGCAGTTGTCGTGCGCCTGCCGGGCCGCGGACTGGGCTCAGCAGGCCCCGCCCTCGCTGCCGTCCGCGCGCAGCGAGTACGCCATGGCCTATCACGCGTCAAACGCTCGGACCGTCCTGTTCGGCGGCACCTACAGCGGGATCGACGTCCTGGGCGAGACGTGGGAGTGGGACGGCACGACGTGGGCGCTCCGCTCGACGTCGGGCCCCAGCCCCCGCCGTGGCGCGGCGATGGCCTGGGACGAGGCGCGCCGGACCATCGTGATGTTCGGCGGCCTGGATGGTGCCGACAACCGCTTGAGCGATACATGGGAGTGGGATGGAATCCAGTGGAGCTTGAGGAGCCTCAGCGGACCATCCCCGCGCTTCGGGGCGGCGCTGGCGTACTTCGCCCCGCGCCAGCGGGTGACTCTCTTCGGAGGGGACGCGGCGGCCGGTTTCCAGCAGGACACCTGGGAATGGGACGGCTCTTCATGGTCGCTGCGCTCCGCCGGCGGCGGGATCGGCACACCGGGGCCGCGAACCGGGGCCGCCATGGCCTACGACCCGTTCGCGCAGGCGCTCGCGCTCTTCGGCGGAAACAACGGCAGTGCGTTTCTTGGCGGTCCGTTCCGCTGGAACGGCACCTCGTGGTCGAGCGTTTCCATCAATGGCGCCGCGGCGCGCCCGGTGGTCCGCGGTGGCCCGAGCCTCCAGTGGAGCGCCGAGCGCGGCAAACTCGTCCTGTTCGGCGGCTGGGCCGATTCGGGCTTGCTCGACGACACCTGGGAGCTGGACCTCGCGGCGGCCCCGTTCCCGTGGTTGCCACTACCCATCACCGGCTCGCCGAGTACACGGCGCGACGCTGAGCTCGCGCCCGGACCCGGCGGCGGTCTGGTTCTCTTTGGCGGCCGCGGCACTGGCGGCGCGCTCAGCAGCACATGGCGGTTCCTGGGCGCGGACGTTCCCCGCGTCACGTCCGTTACGCCGCAGCAGACCCGTTGCACGGGGCCGGGCTTCGTGGAGCTGGCCGTCACGAGTTCGGGCGAGAATCTGCAGTACGCGTGGCGCAAGGACGGCGTGCCCATTCCGGGAGCGAACCTCTCGACGTTCGTGGTCATACCGCTCACGACAGCCGCGTCAGGCACCTACACCGCGCAGGTGACGAGCCCGTGTGGCACGACGACCAGTCCCGGCATGCCGGTGACCGTGCATCCGCCGCTGGCCATCACCGCCCAGCCGGTGACCCAGCAGGTCTGCCCGAGCGGCGTCGTGCACTTCACGGTCAGCGCGATGGGGCCTCCCGGCCTCACCTATCAGTGGAAGCGCGACAGCGTCGCGATCCCGGGGGCGACGAACAGCTACTACACGAAGACCAACGTCCAGGCTCCCGACGCGGGGCTCTACAGCGTGGAGATCACCTCGTCCTGCGGCACGATCACGAGCGTGCTGGCATCGCTCGTGGTCGACTGCCCGCCGCGTTGGTATCGGATGAACGCCGGCGGACCGGTGGTGCAGTCCGGCGATGAGGGAGCCGCGTGGTATTCCGACACGCCCGCAGTTCCGAGCAACTACGTCAACGCCGCCGCGACGGGCAACAGTACGTCGTCGGTGGGCACGATCATCGATACGACGCACGCTTCAGTCCCGCCGCACACCCCGATGGAACTGTTCCAGACTCAGCGCTGGGATCCGGCGGGCGGGGCCGAGCAGACGTGGGAGTTTCCCACCGGAGATGGTGACTTCGAGGTGCGGCTCTACTTCGCCGAGACCTACGCGGCCATCACAGGGCCGGGCCAGCGAACGTTCGGCATCGAGATCGAGGGACAGGTTGTCGCGACGGGTTTCGACATCTTCGCCACTGCGGGGGGGCGCGACCGCGGCGTGGTTCGCACCTTCAACATCACCGTGACCGGCGGCAGCCTGAAGTTGAGGTTGCTGCACGAGGTGGAAAACCCCACCGTGGCCGCGGTCGAAGTGCGGCGTGTCGCCACGCTCCGAGTCAACGCCGGCGGCCCGGCCCTGCCCGCTGCGGGCGCGGAACCGGGCTGGGGCGGTGACACCGGCGCCGCGCCGTCGCGCTACGTGAACGCGTTCGCGACGGGCAATGCGGTGACTTCGACCTCCAGTTTCATCGACATGGGGCATCCTTCGGTTCCCCCGGGCACTCCCATGGCGCTGTTCCAGGACGAGCGTTGGGACCCCGACGGCGGTTCCGACATGACCTGGAGCCTCCCGGTCGTTCCGGGCCGCCACCGTCTGCGGCTCTACTTCGCCGAGACCTACTCGGGCATCACCGCGGCAGGCCAGCGCGTGTTCGATGTCGAAGTCGAAGGCGCGACCGTTCTGTCCAACTTCGACGTGTTCGCGCTGGTCGGGGCGAATCGCGCTCTGGTGCGAACCTTCTACGTCGATGTTCCCGACTCGATCATGACCGTGGGATTCGTGCACAACGTGGAAAACCCCGCGATCAAGGCGCTGGAAGTGAGCGCCTCACCCGTGGGACTCCTGGACGTCGAGTCGCCCGTGGTGGAGGGGCGCGTGCTGCTCGCACAGAACCGGCCCAACCCGTTCCGAGAGCCGACGCGAATCTCGTTCATGATGCCGCGTGCTGGCCACGCGTCGCTGCGCGTGTTCGATCTGGCGGGCCGGCGAGTGGCCACGCTGGTCGACGCGACCATCGAGGCCGGTGCCCACGAGTCCCAGTGGAACGGCCGCAACGCCGCCGGAGCGGCATGCGCACCCGGCGTCTACCTGTATCGCCTGGAAACGCCGGAAGGCAGCGTGACGCGTCGGATGGTGTTGCTGCACTGATACGGAATGAACTTCCCGTTCACCCGAGGCTCCCATGCGACCCCTGCTCTGCCATTCGCTCGTGCTCCTGCTCATCGCTTCGCTGCCCTCGTCCGCGCGCGCCGCGTGGCCGGTGCCTCCGCTCTCGAGCCTTCCGGTCTGCACCGCCACCGGCCTGCAGGCCGACGTGGCGATCGTCTCGGACGGCGCGGGCGGTGCCCTCCTCGCGTGGGACGACTTTCGCTCCGGCGACTGCGACATCTACGTTCAGCACGTGCTCGCGTCGGGCGCCGTGGATCCGGCATGGCCGGCTGACGGCCGCGCGATCATGGTCCTCGGGGGCTATCAACTTCGCCCGCACGTCGTGGCGGACGGCGCGGGTGGGATGATCTTGGCGTGGACGGACCACCGAGGCGCCAGTTGGGACATCTACGCCATCCACGTGCTGGCCTCTGGCAACGTGGACCCGGGGTGGCCCGCGACCGGCGTCGCGCTGTGCACGGAGGCCGGGGATCAGAACATGTCGGACATCGTGAGCGATGCCGCGGGCGGCGCATTCGTCGTCTGGTCCGACCTTCGCTCGGGTGAGTACGACGTGTACGCGCATCACGTCGAGGCCGGCGGCACGGTCGATCCGGCGATCCCGGCGAACGGCCTCGCCGTCTGCGCGCTCGCCGGCGTCCGGGGTGGCAGCTCGATCACGTCCGACGGCGCGGGCGGTGCGTTGATCGCATGGGGGGATGAGCGATCGGGCACCGACTCCGACGTGTACGCGACCCGCCTGCTGGCCTCAGGCTCGCTCGATCCCGCGTGGCCATCCGGCGGCCGAGCGCTCTGCACGGCGCCCGGCGGGCAGGGGAACGAGCACATCGTTCCGGACGGCACCGGTGGCGCGGTCGTGGCCTGGTCGGATTTCCGGTCGGGCACCGGCGACATCTACGCACAGCGCGTTTCGAGCGCTGGTGTGGTGGATCCCGCTTGGCCGCTCGACGGCCGCGCACTGTGCACGGCGACTGGCGACCAGTTCGGCGGGCTGCTCGTTGCGGACGGCGCGGGCGGCGCCGTCGTGACGTGGGACGACATGCGCAACTCGATGCACAGCGACATCTACGCGCAGCGCGTCTCGGGCGCTGGCGTGGTGAATCCTGCGTGGCCCGCGCAAGGTCGCGCGCTGTGCGCGGCGCCGGGCGGGCAGTACATGCCGGTGCCGATGAGCGACGGCGCCGGCGGGGCCTTGGTCGTGTGGTGGGATCTCAGGAACGGCCGCTACCAGCCCTACATCCAGCATGTGTTCGCCAACGGCACGCTCGATCCCGGCTGGGACGCCGACGGCGAACTCGTGGTGCTCGCGGACAATGAGCAGATCCAGCCTCAGGTCATCGCGGATGGCACCGGCTCGGCGATCGTGGCCTGGGCGGACTTTCGCAACGGCATCGACTACGACGTCCACGCGCAGCGCATGTCGCCGCCGGGCGGCGTGCTCGACGTGTCCTCACCGCCAGCTTCGGGGCGAGCCGCTCGCCTCGCGATCCAGGCGGTATCGCCGAACCCGGCGCGGGGCGGGCGGCTCGCGCTGCGAGCGACGATCACGAGCGGCCGCCCGGTGCGCGCGCGCGTTCTCGACCTCGCGGGCCGCATCGTTCTCGAACGCGAGCTGCCGGCGCCTGCCGACGGCATGATGGAGCTGGAACTCGGCGGGGCATCGCTGCGCCCGGGTGTATACCTTCTCGAGTTGCAGCAGGAGGGTGCCCGGGCGACGACGAACTTCACGTACTTGAAGTGAGACGCGCACTCGGACCCGCGTCGGGGTAACTTGGGCCGCTCAGTAGCGGGGCCTCAGAAATCCGCCAATGCCCGCAGCGCTGATCGAAGTTGCGCCGCATTGAACGGCTTGGCCAGGAACTCCACGCCAAGCGCGGCGCTTCCGATCAAGAGCTCGCGCGAGCTGCTGCGTCCGCCCACGAACAGGATGGGCAGGCGCAACGCGAATGCGGTTTCGTGCATGGGAGAGAGGGGCTCGTCCGCGTCGGCCACGACCAGTTCGGCCTCGTCTGGCGGCGCCGTGACGATCCACCGCGGATCCGACTCGAGCGCCATTCGCAGGTAGCGCGCCAGCTCGCCATCGTGCATGGCGAGCCTGACGCGAAGAACGCTTAGCCCTCGGCGCGGGTGGCTCATGTGGATCTCCCGGTGTGGCGGGTGAGCAGCAACTCGACGAACCCGGTGAGTCTCCGCCGATCGACCCCGGTGACGGTATCGCCAGGCGTGCGGTTGATGTCGCCAGTGTTGCCGGGCGCCGCCGGCCACGGCCGAACGCGCTTTTCGGGTCATTGCCACGCTGGCGACATCATCCGCAACGCTGGCGATACCGGCCGTGGTCCGCCCTGGGAGAACTTTCCGTCCGTCCGCGCGCCTCGTGGTTCCCGCGAGCGCATCGCACCCCCGGCGCCGGATGGGTTCCCGAGTCGACTTCCCCGGATGGAGCCTCGCCATGAACGCCAGACGACTGTTCGCCCTGTTCGCCGCCGCCCTTTCCTCCCTGGCCGTCTTCGCCCTCTCGGCGCCCGGGCCCGCCTCGGCCGCCGTCAATCTTCGCCCGTACCCGCGCGGAAACTGGGACGCTCCGGCCGTGCCGCGCTACCACCTGGTGGGCAGCACGTTCTTCGACTACATCGGATTCGAGGCGCTCTACGGCGACTCCGACTGCGTGTACGTCTACACCGCCGTGGGCAACGACGGGCCGGACGACGCCGCGAGCAGCGGCAACCTCGGCTACTTCGTGGACGGCGCGGCGCGCCTGACGAACTTCGGCGCCGCCTCGGTGCCCGCCGGGCTGAGCGTGGCCTACCTCGACTGCCTGGGCGCCATTCCGGCCGGCCTGCACACGGTCGCCTGCGTCCTCGACGCGAGCAATTCCACGGGCGAGACGAACGAGAGCGACAACACGATCGCGCAGCAGGTCGCGATGATCCCGCGGCAGCTCATGCCCGGGCAGGTCGTGGTGCGCCCGCAGCCGCCGAACCCCACCGCGGGCACGGCGCAGGTGAGCGGCGCGGTGTACGCGAACCAGGATGGCGTGCGCGTTCCCGCGGTGGGCTCGTCGTTCGGCACGTGGTCGGCGATCGCGATGCGCAACGCGACCGCCACGGCCAACTACGACCTGCACCTGTACGACGCCTCGACCAGTTCGGCCAACGGCTTCCGCAACCCGCTCGCGTCCTCGAACACCACTCCCGCGAACGCGACCGAGGCGCTGTTCGTGAATCACGCCATCACGGGGCCGCGCGCGAAGGACGTGGGCATCCAGTACGTGAGCGGCGGCAACGTGCACGCGATCGAGCACCGCACCAGCGCCACCGGCGCCACGCCGATCGCGCTCAACACGACCGTGAACCACACGTTCGCGCAGGACCAGATGGTGGTGGTCGAGGAGTTCCTGCACACGCCCACCGCCGGCATGGCGTCGCTGCGCGTGACGCTGCAGGG
>JADLGX010000136.1 GCA_020849095.1 Candidatus Eiseniibacteriota bacterium | reverse complement strand
TCCCGAGGCGCACGAGTACGAGCTTTATCTCGCGGTCGAGAACATCGACCACACGCGCACCAAGGTGAAGAGTCCGCAGACGAACGGGATCTGCGAGCGCCTGCACAAGACGATGCTCAACGAGTTCTATCGGGTGACGTTCCGGAAGAAGCTGTACACCTCGCTCGAAGAGCTGCAGGCCGATCTCGATGGCTGGCTCAAGCTCTACAACGAGGAGCGCACTCATCAGGGCCGCTGGTGCTACGGCAAGACCCCGATGCAGACGTTCCTCGATAGCGTGCCGCTCGCGAAGGAGAAGATGCTCGTCGCGTAGTCACGCGACGGACACACCGGACCCATCGGACGCTGTCAGAGGAAGTCTCGACTTGTACAAATGAGCATCACGGAATGAGCATCATGGAGTGAGCACCCCGCGCATGGTTCGCCTGCCCCGCATCCCCCGGTTGCCCAAGTTCCCGCGCATCCCGCGCATTCCGCGCCTGCCCGAAATCCCGGGCGTGGAACGGCTGCGCCAGGCGGGCAACTGGCGCGCCCGGCTGCGCGCCCAGCGCGCGTGGTGGCGGCGCCGGCTGCGCGTGCTGTCGGACGGGCACGAGGTGCTGTTCCCGGCCGAGGGCGGCGGCGTCGTGGCCGTCGGCACGCTGCACGCGGCCAGCGGCAAGGGTCCGCGCATCGCGGTGCTGCACGCGACGGCCGGCAGCGGACACAAGAGCGCGGCCATCGCGCTCGCCAACGCGCTCGCCGAGCAGAAGCCCGACGCCGTGGTGCGCGAAGTGGACACGCTCGTGTTCACCTCGCGGCTGTATCGCACCGGCTATTCGCAGGGCTACGTCGCGGTGTCGTCGCGCGCGCCCCAGCTGTGGGGCACCATCTACGCGCTGTCCGAGCAGCAGCGACTGGTGCGCGCGCTCGCGCCCGGGCGCGAGGCTTTCGACCGGCTGTCGCTGCGCCGGCTGCTTCGGGTTGTGGACCGCGAAAAGCCGGACGCGATCGTGTGCACGCACTTTCTTCCCGTCGAGGCGCTGTGGCCGCGCCGCAGGGCCAACAAGCTTCCCGTGCCGCTGTACGTGGTGATCACCGACTTCACCGCGAACCCCGTGTGGGTGTACCCGCACGTGGACCGCTACTTCGTGGCGAGCGACCAGGTGGCCGACGAGCTGCACGAACTGGGCGTGCCGCGCGAACGCATCGAGGTGACCGGCATTCCGGTGGACCCTCGCTTCGGCCGCACCATCGGCCGTGAAGCGGCGCGCGCGAAGTTCGGGCTGCACGCCAACGCGCCCGTCGCGCTGGTGATGGGCGGCGGCAGCGGCGTGGGCCCCATGGCCGAGCTGGCCGACAAGCTCACCGCGCTCGGTTCCCGTCCTCAGGTCGTGGTGGTGTGCGGCACCAACGAAAAGCTGCGGCGCGAACTGCTCGCCACGCCGGCCGCGCGCGAAGGCCGGCTGCAGGCGCTGGGCTTCACGCACGACGTGGACGCGCTGCTCGAGGCCGCCGACGTGGTGGTGAGCAAGGCGGGCGGACTCACCTGTTCCGAGGCGCTCATCAAGCGCACGCCGCTCGTGGTGTTCCGTCCCACGCCGGGGCAGGAGGTGCGCAACACGCAGTTCCTGGAGTCCGGTGGCGCCGCGGTGCACGCCTCCACCGTGGACGACGTGGCGGCGATCGTGGCCCGCTGGCTGGGAGATCCGGCCGCGCGCGAGCGCGTGCGCGAGAACGCGGGCCGGCTGGCGCACCCGGATGCCGCGGCCGACATCGCGCGGCGCGTGCTCGAGGCAATCGGGACCCAGCGGCGCAACGGAAGCTGACGAGCGGCCATGAAGGTTCTCGTGACGGGCGCCAGCGGCTACATCGGCGGGAGGCTCGTGGCCCGGCTGCTGGCCGACGGACACCAGGTTCGCTGCATGGCGCGCGACCCTTCGCGCCTGGAAGGGCGAATGTGGCAGGGCGTCGAGATCGTTTCCGGGGACGCTCTCGTCGCGGAATCGCTCGACCCGGCGGTCGCGGGCATCGACGCGGCCTACTACCTGATTCACTCGCTCGCCGCGGGCGAGGCGGGATTCCAGGACAAGGACCTGGCCGCGGCGCGCAACTTCGGTGCGGCCGCGCTGCGCGCCGGCGTCCGCCAGGTGATCTACCTGGGAGGGCTCGGCGATGCGCACACCGCGCTGTCGAAGCACCTGCGCAGCCGTCACGAAACGGGCGATGCATTGCGCGCGACGGGTGTGTCCGTGACGGAGTTCCGGGCCGCCGTGATCGTGGGTTCGGGCAGCCTGTCCTTCGAGATGGTCCGCTACCTCACCGAGCGGGTGCCGGTGATGATCACGCCGCGCTGGGTGAACACGCGCTGCCAGCCCATCGCGGTGCGGGACGTGATTTCCTATCTCGCCTCGGCGCTGGACCACCCCGAGAGTCGCGGGCGCATCTTCGAGATCGGCGGGCCGGATGTGCTCACCTACGGCGAGATGATGCTCGGCTACGCGCGCATGCGCGGGCTGCGCCGCTGGCTGGTGCCGGTCCCCGTGCTCACGCCGCGGCTCTCCTCGTACTGGGTGGACCTCGTGACGCCGATCCCCAAGACCTACGCGCGCACGCTGGTGGCCGGCATGAGCAACGAGGTGATCGTGCGCGACGACGCCGCCGCGCGGCTGTTCCGGGTGCCGGCGACGCCCTACGCCGAGGCCGTGAAGCTGGCGCTCGGGCGCATCGAGCGCGGCGAGGTGGAGACGAGCTGGGTCGATTCGTTCCCCTCGAGTCCGCGCCAACCCGGCGTCTCGCTCGAAGAGCGGGAGGGCCGCGTGTTCGAGCGGCGCACGGTTTCCGTCGCCGCGAGCGCGGGGCGGGTGTTCGACGTGTTCTCCGGAATCGGTGGCCGGCGCGGCTGGTTCCACGCGACGACACTCTGGCACCTGCGCGGCCTGCTCGACCGCCTCGTGGGCGGCGTCGGCATGCGGCGCGGCCGGCGCCATCCGGACGAACTGCGTTCCGGTGACGCGCTCGACTTCTGGCGTGTCGAGTCGGTGGAGCCGGGCCGCAGCCTGAGGCTTCGGGCGGAGATGAAGGTCCCCGGCCGCGCCTGGCTCGTGTTCGAGGTTCGGGACGAAGGCGCCGGCCGCTCACGCATGGTGCAAACGGCCGTGTTCGAGCCGCGCGGATTGTTCGGCGTGCTCTACTGGTATTCGTTGTACCCGATCCACCAGGTGATCTTCTCGGGCATGGCGGACGCGATCCGCCGGCGGGCGGAAGCCGCGAGGTAGTCCGCGGCGGGGAAATCGCCCGACGGCGGGCGTCAGCGCCCGCGCGCGAGCTTCGCGAACGCTTCCATATCGTCGTAGCGGTCCTGCCACGTGGTGTACATGAGCGCGGTCACGCGCGGCGTGCGATCGAGCAGCGGCAGCGCCGCGCGCATGTCCTCGACCCGCCCGTCGTAGTAACCGGCGTACACTTGGGCGTGGCCGCGCGCGGCGAACGCGCGCAGCGAGCCCTCGAGCTTGCCGTGGTTCCAATTGGCGATGCCCACCAGCGGCGAGAGCAGCGCCTGCGCCGGCGCCAGGTCGCCCCGCACGAGGTAGTAGCCCGTGCCCGCGTTGTGGAGCGGATCCACCATGTCGTTCCACACCAGCACGCGCGCGGGCAGCGCGGCCTTGCGGCACTCCTCGATGTTGGCGGCCAGCACCTGTGAGAGCGTGCGGCCTCCGGCCGCACAGGTCGCATCGAGCCCCATCGCGCGGATCTCGTCGTGCATCAGGAACAGCGTGCGCGCGCCGAACAGTTCGCGCACGCGCGCGATCTCGTCGCGCTGCCGCCGCAGCACGGCCGTGTCCGCCAGGCACGCCGCCACCTGCCCGCGCAGCAGCACGGCGGCGTGGTGCCAGCTGGCGCGAAGGCGCGTGCCGTCGGGCCGGTTCACGCGGATCACCGGCGGCTCGTGCCAGTACTCGAACTGCCCGCGCCACGGCCGCATGCCGAGCAGCGAATCGCGCACGGGCGAGAAGTCGCGCCCCTCGGTGAGCCCGGCAATGGTGAACGGCAGGCCGGCGCGGCGCACCAGGTTCACGGGGCCGGCCTCCTCGATGCTCCAGTCGGACCAGGTCAGCGTGCCGCTGCCGCCGCGCCCGACCGAGAACACCACGCGCACGCGCCGCGCCTCCTGCGAGTTGAACACCACGTCCCGGAAGCCGTCCGCGCCATCGGCGGGCGGCGCGATCTGCGCATGCGCCAGTTCGCGCCCGTCGCCGTTCACGCGGATGCGCGGCTCGCCCCGAAAGCCGGCGCCGGTCAGCTTCACGCGCACGTGGTAGCAGCGCCAAGGCGCGACCGCGATGTTCCAGCCGATCCGGCTGAGCCCGTTGGCGGGGATCACCGCGCTCGCGCCCTTCACCTTCGAGAGCAGGTCCGCCTCGTCGGGCTTCGCCGCCAGCGCCACGGGCGGATCGGCCACCACGCGAGCAATTCCGCCGCGCACCTCGAGCAGCGCGTCGCGGACCGGCAGCGCCTCCGCGAGGTTCGGGTCCATCGCCAGCATGGCGCCTTGCGCGCGCCCCACCAGGCTCACGCCGGGAACGATCTCCAGACGGAGCGACGAGGCGAGCGCGCGCAGCGCCTTCACGCGCGCGAAGTAGGCCGCGTCCTGCGCCGTGAGCCGCGCGAACTTGGGGT
>JADLGX010000135.1 GCA_020849095.1 Candidatus Eiseniibacteriota bacterium | reverse complement strand
TCTAGTTGATCGCGGGGGCCCCTGTGGTAAACACCGCGGGCTTACCGCTTCGGGGCGGTAGTTAAGTTGGTTATAACGCCGGCCTGTCACGCCGGAGGCCGCGGGTTCGAGTCCCGTCCGCCCCGCTGGAAAGCGAAGAGCCTGTAACCGCAGGCTCTTTTCTTTTTTGTCCCACGCCGCGCCGGGCCGAAACCGTTCGGAGCGTGGGACGATGATGGGACGACGTGGGGACGCTCGCCGCGGGCGCCACGCCGGTGCGCCGCGCGAGCTCGTTGAGGGTCGGGTCGTCGACGTGGGCGTAGCGCTCGGTCATGCGGATGGTCGAGTGGCCCATCAGGGCGCGCACCTCGGGCAACGGCCAGCGCTCGCCCCAGAAGCCGTTGACCAGGGAGGTCCCGAACGTGTGCCTCAGGTCGTGCCAGCGGACTGAGCGTGTGATGCCGGCGACCTTCAGGTGGTCATCGAAACCGTAGGTCTTCGACCGCTGGCGTTGCGCTCCCCGCGGGGTCGGCCAGGCCAGCCGTTTCGGGTTCTTGGGAGCGTAGGTCGGGAGCAGCTCCAGCCAGCGCTTGACGGCATCGAGCGCAATGCCGAACAGGGCCACTTTCCGGGGCTTCCCGGACTTGGTCCGCCGCAGTTGAACGTGGGGATGTTCGACGTCGGGATGAACGTCCTCGAGCAGCAAGCCCCACTGCTCAGCCTGTCGCAGCCCCGTTCCGATCGCGAACAGGATGCGCAACCGATCTCCTTCGGGGATGGCGTTCGCGCTGCGGATGGCCTCTTGCTCGGCCTTGGAAAGGTAGGTCCACGGCTCTTCGGTGCGAACCTGCCGGGGGAGCGGAAGGTCGAGTGCTGGGTTGTCCGCGCGTAGACCCGCGTCCACTGCGTCCTTGAGGCACCGAGACAAGTCGCCGTAGACGTGCTTCACGGTCTCACGCGAGAGCGGTTTGCCAGTGCTCACCGAGACCTTGCGGCGCGCATTGCGCTTTCCCTCGTTCCAGCTCCGCCGACCCTTCTTGGCGCGCAAGCGTTCGGCCCACGCCTTGACGTCCGCGCGCGTGATCGCGTCGATGGGCATCTTGGCGATCTGATCGTTCAGGATATGCTCGGCGAACCGGTATCGCTCGTTCTGGATGTCGCGCATGCCGTCGCGCTCGCGTTGATCCAGGTACTTCCGCGCGTGATGCGCCAGGGTCGTGATCTGCGCCGTCTCCCCGTACGCGTCTGCGATGTGCGCCAGCGCGCCGTCGAGGATCGCATGCGCCTCCTCGGCCGTCTCGAAAACACCGAGGTCCCGTTTGCTCCCCAGGCCGCGAGGCAGACGAGCGCGGAAGCGACCCGGGCCAAGATGCTCGACGGAACCAGAGCCTTTCGGACGTCGTCGAACGGCCATGGACTGGTTCTCCATCACGGTGGGTCTGGTGTCCAGCCGATGTCGCGGAGCGCTTTCTTTGCAGCCGCTTTGGCGATGTCGGACACCGGCCCAGCCGGGCGAGCGCGGACCTTTCGCGCTGCTCGACTCTTCGTGACCGACCGCGCGGCGCCGCCTGCACGCGACGGCGGGAGGCTTCCTTCGAGGTGGTCCGCGATGGCGTGGGCGAGTGTGAGCAGCGCGGCACGAACGGGCTTGTGACTCATGACGAGCCCTCATTGGAGCCTGAGTTTTCGGGTGGCTTCTGGGCGGTTGCTCCGCCGCTTGCCGGCGGCTTTCCCACGGATCCATGACGCGAAATGGAGGAAAAGTCGCGCGCCAACCGGGCGCGTACCCGTGCGCAAATCGCTTCCACGCCGTGCCGCCCCGCTCGCAGGATCGTCGCGCGCATCAGCTCAGTCAGCTCGGCGCCGAGCGCGTCCACGATCATGTCGCCCCATTCACGCCAGAACTCGTCCGGGAGGTCGTTGGCAGCGCGGACCTCGTTCTCGTCGACAAGCGACGCCAGGCTCGAGAGGCGACCATCGCGGGCGAGGGCGGACAGCACCACGCCCACGGCCTGCTCTGCCCGGATCCCACCGGGAAGTCGTTCGCGTCGGGACGCTGGCGAATTCGGGTGATGAAAGACCACCGCTTGAGCTGCCTGCCACCGACGGTCGAGCGGGGCGCGCTTGAGACGACTGCGCGCCCCCGCGACGACGAGCCGAAGCCAGCGCTCCGTGCAGTACTTCCAGGTCGCATCAAGTGCATCACCGAGCCTCTCTGGGTCACGGAGACCGAGCTCGCTGAGCGGTCGCGACTGGAGCTGGAACTCGACACGAGTGACCGGTCCGGAGTTCCACCCGCCCTTGCGCCACAGCGCCTCTTCGAGCATGCGCTTTTCGCTGCTCATCGACTCGAGCTGGACCGTCTTGTCGTAGATGCGTGCGACCAGTCCGCCTCGCCCGACCATGAAGCCGGTTAGGCGCTGGCCGTCGTGGAAGACCTCGACCGCGGCCAAGTACGCCGTGTCGCGGGCGCGGGAGGGCTTTACGAAGCACCCGGCGTCCGACTCCAGCAAAGGCCAATCCTCGAAGTCAGCCGCAAGGTCTATCCTGCGGACGCGGGCGCCGTAGACCCGTCCGAAAAGTCCCGCCAATCCGCGCGCGGCTGCGATGGCCTCGGCGAGCGACGAGGTCGCCAGCGCGACCGCTCGTGTCTCGACGATCACGGTGAAGCCGGGCAGGAAACGGTTCGCCTCGGTGATCTCCCCGCGGTATGGCGCGGTGTCGATCTTCACCGAGTGGTCGCCGGAGGCCAGCACGAAGACGCTCGTCCCCCTGGTTGGCACCAGCTCGAACGTCGAACTGGCGTCCTTGGCCGTCACCGTGAAGTCTACACGCCCCACGGCGGCGAGCAGCGCGGCGCGCTGCCATAGCGACGCCAACACTTCGTGGCGCAGGTCGACGCGGAACGCGATCTTGAGCGCGTCAACCCGACGCGCGAGGAGCCGCGGCGGCGCTGCCGCGCCCTTCGCAGGTGGCCTCTTGGAGCGGGTGTTACTCGGACCCGCTCCACTCGCGGCCGGAGGCGTTTTCGCGCGATCGCGCGGGGGCTCTGCCCCCGCCACCCCCGCACGGCGCTTCGGGCGCTGCGCGCCCTCAGCGCTGGACCCCGCGAACGAGCCTGCGTCTCCCTCAGGCCATTGCTCTCCGGAGCTCCGCGGAGCCGGTGACGCCCTCGGGCCCACGGTCGACGCTAGGTCGCTCGCGGGGTCCCCCATGGGACGTGAGGCCATGGGCCCCAGGGTGTCACCAGCTCGAAACGAACTCATTTGGTTGCCTCGCCACTGAGCGCCTCGCCCAGGCGGGAACACAGGAGTGATGCGGTGCGCACGTGGAGTCGGAACCCCGCGGCAGCGCGCGCGAGCGTGTGGGGCGTGACCATGAGACGGTCCGCGGCGTTCCGTTCGCCCAGGCGCTCGACAAGTTGAGCGATTCGACGCCGATCGGTGAGGCGGACCGCCCGGTGGCGCTGGTCTCGGATTTCGGACTTCATGCACCGAGTTTCGGGTGGCCCGACGATCCGTACGAGACGCTATCGTGCTCGGGTCGATCGGCAGGCTAACCGCCCGAAGTTCGGTGGCGAGCGCCGGGTAGGCACGCCCCCAGTGGATGAATGAACCCGGATCCCGCTCGGGTCGATTGGGCTAAGCGCGGCGCCGAGTGCGGAGTCCAACATTGCGCCGATGGTCCTCGATGGACTTCGCTATCCGGTCGACTGCGTGTTCTCTGGTCTCCCGACCCCTCAACTCCATGCCGAAAGCGCCAGCCCGAAGAGCGATCGAAGCCGCGACGCGGGCCGGGCCGAAGCTGTTGCGCCCGGCGCGCGGTCGGTAGCGAGCGAGCTCTTCCTGCAGTGCCAGCGGGTCGAGATCCAACATGCGAGGGTCGAGCTTTGCGAGAATCTGCCGGAACAGCTGCGCCTCTTCCACCTGAACCTTTGCAGACGGAATGCGCGGTCGGGCCCAGGCTTCCACGAATCGCGCGGCAGTTGCGACGCGGGCGTAGGCACCGCGGTCGTCCGTCGCGAAAACGGAGAATGCGCCTGCGATCCGCTCGCGTACGGGCTGTCTGCGCGCCGTCCGCCCGCCAAGCGCGAGCACACCGTAAGCAGCAACCGTTGCCGCTTCAACGTCGGCGCTGGTCGGGTTCCGGTCATCAAACAACAGCAAGTCCAAATGGGTCAGCAGCGTGTTGACGATGTCGTCACGCGTGAGCGCCCGACCCACCGATTCTTCCGTGCGGATTCTGAGCGCGGCCGGAACCAAAGGATCTCTCACGGCGTGGTACGCCCACCAGAGAGACGGGTCTTCCAGCATGATGGCGCGCATCGACGCCGCATGCGCAACGGACTCCCCGAGCACGCGGGTGATGTCCGCTCGTGCCGCAAGGAGACTCGACGCGGGATCCCACGATTCAGCACTCGCTCGAGCCCTCTCGCGTCGCGGAGGCTTCCGCGCTCCTGGTCGCCGTGCGTCAGCCACGGTCGCCAGCGTATCTCGAAATCGCTCAGATCAGACATCAGATCCCTGAACAGTCGGTCCCGGTTGTTCTTTGTCAGTCCGTGGCGTTGAACGGCGTTGACTGTCCGGGCCGACGGGCGATCATGCGTGCCCTCGGGAAGCGCGACGGGACGCCAAGTGGGACCACTAATCACAGAAGCGGACTTGATTGCGGGCGCGGTCGTCAGTGGGCCGTTGCTCCCGGAGCCCATCGAAGTCATCGCGACCGTGCCGATGGGAAGCGCGCTCAAGGTCATCGGCCGCGGACTGCGCACGAACCAGGTCCATCAGCCGGTGCTGGGCTCCGCCCAGCTGGCGCAGCTCGTAGTCAGCCCGAAGCACCCCCCGTACGACGGGGACGCGCAGCGCTTCCGGCTCGGGATCGAGGGACACCGACTTGGCCTGGCGTACGAGTACGACCCCTACTTCTCGCTCTCGATCGCGCGCATCGATCCGCTCCCGCACCAGCTCGAAGCCGTCTACGAGTACTTCCTCAAGGTCCCGCGCATCCGATTCCTCCTCGCCGACGATCCCGGCGCCGGCAAGACGATCATGGCCGGGCTCCTGCTGAAGGAGCTGAAGACGCGCGGGCTCGTCAAGCGCACGCTCATCGTCACACCCGCGAACCTCACCTTCCAGTGGCAGCGCGAGATGAAGGACAAATTTCGCGAGGCGTTCCACGTCGTGCGCGGCGACGTCCTGCGTGCGGGCTACGGATCGAACCCATGGGCGGAGCACGACCAGGTCGTCACGTCGGTCTCGTGGGTGTCGCGCGTCGACGACGCGAAGGAGAGTCTGCTTCGAACGAACTGGGACCTCATCATCGTCGACGAGGCCCACAAGATGAGCCCGACCTTCGAGGACAAGCCGACGCTCGCGTTCCAGATCGGTCAGGCGCTCTCCGAACGCACGGATCACTTCCTGCTGATGACGGCGACGCCGCACAAGGGCGACCCCGACCACTTCCGCCGCTTCCTCACGCTCCTCGACCGCGACGTCTACGCCGACATCACGAGCCTCCAGGAGGCGATGAAGAAGAAGAGCGCGCCGTTCTACCTGCGGCGCGTGAAGGAAGCGCTCGTCACGTTCCCCGATCCTGAAACGGGCAAGGTGAGCAAGCTCTTCACGAAGCGCGACGTCCAGACCGCCGCCTTCGATCTCGAAGACGCCGAGTTCGCCTTCTACAGCGCACTCACCCAGTACGTGACGAACCAGTCGGCGAAGGCGGCTGGCGAAGACTCCCCGGCGGCACGCGCGCTCGGGTTCACGATGGCGATGCTCCAGCGGCGCTTCGCATCGAGCGCGTACGCAGCGCGCCGAAGCCTCGAACGCATGCGCGAGCGCCGCCAGCGCATCCTCGAAGACCCGGAGAAATTCCGGAAGCAGCAGATCGACAAGGCGCTGCCCGACGACTTCGACGAGCTTCCGGATGAGGACCAGCAGAAGATCCTCTCCGACCTAGAGAACGTGGTCGTGAGCCTCGACCCCGCGCAGCTCCGGAGCGAGATCCAGGACCTGACGGGGCTCGTCGACGAGGCACGCGCACTGGAGCGGAGCGAGGTCGAGTCGAAGCTGAACAAGCTGCGCGAGGTGCTGAAGGAGTGGGGCGTCTTCGACGACCCGAAGATGAAGCTCCTCATCTTCACCGAGCACAAGGACACGCTCGACTACCTCGCGGGGGACGGGAAGGACAGCCGGCCCAAAGGGAAGCTCTTGGAGTGGGGCCTCAGGGTCACGCAGATCCACGGCGGGATGAAGATCGGCGACCGCGACACGCCGGGCACGCGCATCTACGCCGAGAAGGAGTTCCGCGAGGGCGCGCAGGTGCTGGTCGCGACGGAGGCGGCGGGCGAAGGCATCAACCTCCAGTTCTGCTGGCTCATGATCAACTACGACATCCCGTGGAACCCGGTGCGCCTGGAGCAGCGAATGGGCCGCATCCACCGCTACGGCCAGGAGCACGACTGCCTCGTCTTCAATTTCGTCGCGGTCAACACGCGCGAGGGACGTGTGCTGGAGATGCTGCTCACAAGGCTCCGGCAGATCCGCGAGGACCTGGAGTCGGACAAGGTCTTCGACGTCGTCGGCGAGGTGTTCCCCTCGAACCTGTTGGAGAAGATGTTTCGCGACCTCTACGCCGGGAAGATCGGCGAGACAGACATCAAGGACCGCGTTCTGTCCGAGTTGGACCCGAAGAGGTTCAAGCAGATCACCGAGTCGACGCTCGAAGGGCTCGCGAAGCGTGACCTCAACTTGAGCGCGATCATCGGCAAGACGGCGGAGGCGAAGGAGCGCCGCCTCGTGCCTGAGGTCATCGAGGACTTCGCGACGCAGGCCGGTCCCATCGTCAGCATGCCGCTCAAGCCGGAGAAGCCGGGTACCCACATCTTCCGCGCGGGCAAGGTCCCCAAGAGCCTAGCCGTCCGTGGGCCCGCGCAGGAATCCCGCTTCGGCGTGCTGGCCAAGGAGTACGGACGCATCGCGTTCGACAAGGTCCTCCTCAAGGACGACGCCACGCTCGAGTGGGTCACCCCCGGTCACCCGCTTTTCGAGGTCGTGCGCGCGGACCTCATCGAGCGCGTCGCTGACGATCTCCGGCACGGCGCCGTCTTCTACGATCTCCACGCCCCCGTCGCGTACCGGCTCGACGTCTTCGCCTCGTCGATCAAGGACGGGCGCGCGAACGTGCTCCACCGAAGGCTCTTCGTCGTGCGCGTCGACGACGTCGGGTTCGCGGTGCGCCAGCCGACGATCTTCCTCGACCTCATTCCGTCGAAAGGCGCCAAGGCCCCCGACGAGGTCGGCCGCCCCGATCGGCAAGAGAGCGAGCGCGCGCTTCACGAGCAAGCCCTCAAGGAGTGGCTTGAGACGACGAAGACCGAGCGCGAGCGCGAGACGACCGTAGTCCGTCGTCACGTCGAGATCTCGCTGAACGAGCTGATCAACCGTGCGCAGGTGCAGCTCGGGGAGTACGAGGAGCGTGTCGATCGCGGCGACACAACGTCCGGGCTCGCGGGGCTCAAGGTCCAGGCGGAGCAGCACGTCGAGGAGCTGGTCCACCGGCTGGAGTCGCGCCTTCAGCAGCTCGACATGGAGCGCCTCTGCACGATCGCCGACATCGACTTCATGGGCCAGGCGTGGGTGCTTCCGCATCCAGAGCGCAGCAAGCCCGAGATGGCCGCGATGGTGAGCGACGCCGAAATCGAGCGCATCGCCGTCGAGGAGGCCATTCGGTACGAGAAGGCGCTGGGCTGGGAGGTCACGAGCGTCGAGAACGAAAACCGAGGGTATGACCTGCTCTCGCGCAAACCCCACCCGAGCGAGCCCGGGGCGTACGTCGCATCCCGCTTCATCGAGGTGAAGGGGCGCGCGGCGGTGGGCGAGGTTGGCCTCTCGTCGAACGAGTTCAAGACGGCGCAGCGTCTCGCGGGTGACTACTGGCTGTACGTCGTCTTCAACTGCGCGACCAAGCCCGATCTACATACCGTCCAAGATCCGGTGCGCATGGGATGGAAGGCGGTCGTGCGGGTCGAGAGCTACCACGTGGCGTCGGCCACGATTCTCGGCAGCGAGACCAAGGACGACCGTAGGCCAGGCAATCGCACGAGCGCTACATGACCGAGCTGACGTACCCGAAACGACTCATCGAAGTCGATCTCCCGATCCGCGCGATCTCTGGGCATGCACGACGCGAGAAGTCGATCCGGCACGGCCACATGTCGACGCTTCACATTTGGTGGGCGCGACGACCACTGACGGCCTGTCGCGCTGTTCTTTGCGCGTCGCTTTGGCCGGACCCCGCGGACGAGCATTGCCCGAAGGCGTTTCGCGACGCGGCGGCATCGATACTCTGTGATTTCGCCGAACGGGTTCGGTCCGACAAGCAGGTGATGGAGCTGTCGACGGACCACTGGGCACGGTGGCGTACCACCGAAAAAGTCCGGCTCGCCGCCCGCGACTCCCGTGCGCTGATCGACATGCGCCATGCATTGCTCGACTTCATCGCTGATTTTTCGAACTGGGACGCATCGGCGAATCCCGCATTCGTCGACGTCGCAAGGCGCCTAACCGCTGCCGCGCACCACGCCCTCGGTGGCCAAGACGGCACCACCTCCGAGGTCATGGACCCGTTCGCGGGCGGCGGAAGCATCCCGCTAGAGGCCCTCAGAATCGGCGCCGGCGTCGCAGCGTCGGACCTGAATCCCGTCGCAGTGCTCATCAACAAGGTGGCCCTCGAATACATACCGAAATATGGCCCCCGACTGGCGACGGAGATTCGACGATGGGGCCGGTGGATGCGCGAGCACGCCGAAGAAGAACTCCGTACGTTCTATCCGACCGGGCCCGACGGCACTCTTCCCCTGGCGTACATCTGGGCGCGGACGATCCGTTGTGAGGGGCCCGCATGTGGCGCTGAAGTGCCGATGATGCGCTTCACGTGGCTGGCCAAGAAGAAGCGCATCGCGCTTCGCCTTGTGCCCGACCACGAGACCAAGGAGATCAGTCTCGCGATCGTTGACGGTAAGACGGGCAGCAACGCCGCTGATCTCGGGAAGGGGACGGCCCAAGGGGGCTCGGTCACGTGTCCGGTGTGCGGTTACACGACGAAGAAGGACCGTGTGCGTGTGCAGCTTGGACCACGCAACGGCGGCTCTGACGACGCAAGGCTCATGTGCGTCGTCGCGCAGCGTCCAGGCGTTCCGGGGCGTGTGTACCGCCTCCCGACCGACCTCGACGTAGCGGCGAACACGGCGGCGAGACGAGAGCTTCAGCGAAGGAAGAAGGCGTGGGACGGTCCACTCTCGTTGGTCCCCGACGAGCTTATCCCGCAGCTCAAGGTCTGGAAGAACAACCCGATCCGCATCCACCTCTATGGGATGAAGACGTGGGGCGATCTTTTCAGCTCTCGCCAGGCGCTGGCAATGAGCGTGCTTCTTGAGAAGGCGCGCGAGGCTGAACGAACGCTGGAGGCAGAGACCGACCGAGACTTCGCTCTCGCAGTTGCCGCGGCGATGGCACTTGTCCTCGGGCGCCAAGTAGATCGGATGTCGACCTTGTGCTTCTGGCATTCGATTGGGGAGAAGCTCGAACACACGTTTTCGCGACAAGCGCTGTCCCTGATTGCGTGTTTCCCAGAAGCGAATCCATTCTCCGACTCGACGGGGAGCTTCGCCAACTCGGTGGAGTGGGTAGCTGCGGTGGCTGACGTAGGCGAACCATTCCCCGCGCTGCCGGTTGTGCGGCAAGGTTCCGCTACACAGCTCCCGCTCGCAGACGACTCGATTGACGCCTTGTTCACCGACCCGCCCTACTACGACGCAGTTCCATACGGCGAGCTATCCGACTTTTTCTACGTGTGGTTCCGACGTGTCGTTGGGCATCTGTATCCCGCCCTGTTTGGCCCATCGCTCGTTGATAAGACGGATGAATGCGTTTTCAACCCCGAAGCTGTGTTGGCCAATGGTGGCCGAAAGGATGCCGCGTTTTTTCAACGAACAATGCAGCAAGCGCTAGCCGAGGGACGACGGGTCGTCACTCCCGATGGAATCGGAGTCGTGGTCTTTGCCCACAAGACCACGGCAGGATGGGAAGCGCAGCTTCAAGCGATGCTCAACGCCGGATGGGTGATCACTGCCTCATGGCCCATCGACACGGAGATGAATACGCGACTTCGCGCGCAAGGGTCGGCGGCGTTGGCATCCTCGATCCACCTCGTTTGCCGCCCACGCGAACGTGCCGATGGTTCGTTGAGAGACGATGAGGCGGGAAGCTGGCGCGCCGTCCTGGGCGAGTTGCCGCAGCGCATTCATGAGTGGATGCCCAGGCTCGCGCAGGAGGGGGTCGTCGGGGCCGACGCTATCTTCGCCTGCCTCGGGCCCGCACTGGAGATCTTCTCGCGCTATCCGCGGGTTGAAAAGGCGTCAGGCGACGTGGTTCCGCTCAAGGAGTACTTGGAGCAGATCTGGGCGGCCGTTTCGAAGGAAGCGCTATCGATGATGTTCGATGGCGCGGACGCTGGTGGTCTCGAAGAGGACGCCCGACTGACCGCAATGTGGCTCTGGACCCTCGGCGCTGGAGTGGCGGCACCTGCCGAAGACGAGAGCGGCGCAGAGGACGACGCGGCGGAGGCCGAGGACGGCGACGGCGGGGCTGGTACGAAGACAAAGGGTCTCGCCGGGTTCGTTCTTGAGTTCGACGCGGCCAGGAAGATCGCTCAGGGCCTCGGGGCGCACCTCGACAAGCTGACCGACGTCGTGGAGGTGAAGGGCGACAAGGCTCGCCTACTCGCTGTCGCCGAGCGCGCCAAGTCCCTCTTCAGTAAGGACGCTGGCTCGGCCGATGAGACACCGACCAAGGGAAAGCCCAAGGGAAGGCCGACGAAGAAGCAGCTTGGTCTGTTCGCAGAGATCGAGGCCGCCGAAAAGGATGGTCTCGTAGGCAAGGGCGGCATCCCGAAGGTTGGTGAGACGACGCTCGATCGCGTCCATCAAGCGATGATCCTTTTCGGTGCCGGGCGCTCCGAGGCGCTCAAGCGCTTCGTCGTCGAAGAGGGCGTCGGGAAGGATACGCGCTTCTGGAAGCTCGCGCAGTCGCTCTCCGCGCTCTACCCGGTTGGCTGTGATGAGAAACGATGGGTCGACGGTGTGCTCGCGCGTAAGAAGTCTCTGGGATTCTGAGAGGGGAGTCGAGGATCACGATGGCGCTCAAGCCCTGGTACAAAGTCGTCACGCCGCGGGAAGATCTGCGCGAGGAGCGTCCGCTCGACGCATCGGAGTTTGCCGTTCACCTCGACCAGGTGCGCGATGGGACGGCACCGAAGGTCTACCGCGTGCCTGCGGAGTTCTTCGAGCGAACATTTCTCACGAAGAGCCTCGGCGGTCTCGCGTCCGAGGTCGTGCGCCGCCTGAGCGCCGAGCAGGTCGAGACGTCCGCGGTCTTCAATCTGTCGACACAGTTCGGTGGCGGCAAGACGCACGCTCTCACCCTCCTCTACCACCTCGCGCGAGCTGGCTCGGACGCGCACGGTTGGAAGGGCGTCTCGACCATCATGGCCGGGGCGAGGGTCAAAGCGGTACCCAAGGCCAGTACGGCGGTCTTCGTCGGGACGGAGTTCGACTCAATCACCGGGCGCGGTGGTTCGGACGGTACGCCGCTTCGCAAGACCCCGTGGGGGGAGATCGCGTTTCAGCTAGGAGGCGCCGAAGCGTTCAAGATCGTCGCCGAGCACGAGCGCACGATGACGGCCCCCGGCGGCGACGTCATCGCCAAGCTCCTCCCGAAGGACCAGCCGACGCTCATCCTGCTCGACGAGCTGATGAATTTCGTCAGCCGAAGCCGAAAGAGTGGACTCGGTGGGCAGCTCCACAGCTTCCTCCAGAACCTCTCCGAGGTTGCGCGGGGCCGAAACAACGTAGTCCTCGCCGTCTCGATCCCCGCGTCCGAGCTGGAGATGAGCGGCGACGATCAGTCCGACTTCGAGCGCTTCAAGAAGATCCTCGACCGCTTGGGCAAGGCAGTGATGATGTCGGCGGAGACGGAGACGTCGGAGATCATTCGGCGCCGTCTCTTCGAGTGGGAGGGATTGCCACCGGACGCGAAGGCGACCGTACGGGAGTACGCCGACTGGCTTCAGGAGCATCGCGACCAGGTGCCCAACTGGTTCCCTGTCGACACAGCGTACGAGGCCATCGCGGCGACCTACCCGTTCCACCCAGTGACATTGTCCGTCTTTGAGCGGAAGTGGCGCGCGCTGCCACGGTTCCAACAGACCCGCGGTGTGCTTCGCCTGCTCGCGCTCTGGGTCTCCCGCGCCTACCGAGATGGCTACAAGGGTGGGGAAAAAGACGCGCTGATCACACTCGGCACCGGCCCGCTCGACGATCCCCTCTTCCGCGCCGCCGTGTTCGAGCAGCTCGGCGAGCAGCGTCTCGAAGCGGCCGTGACGACGGACGTCGCCGGCCGTCCCGAGGCCCACGCGCTGCGCCTCGACAAGGAGGGCACGGACGCCGTCAGGAAGGCGCGACTCCACCGCAAGGTCGCGACCACAATCTTTTTCGAGTCGAACGGCGGACAGCAGCGAGGCGAGGCCACGCTCCCCGAGGTGCGTCTCGCCGTCGGCGAGCCCGGGATCGATCTTGCCAGCGTGGACCAATGCCTCGAAGCCCTCGGCGACGCCTGCTATTACCTCCACGGCGAGAAGGGGCGTTATCGCTTCGAGTTCAAAGCGAACCTGAACAAGCTGCTCGCTGATCGTCGGGCGTCCGTCGACCTGGCAAGAATCGACGAGGCTGTGCGTGGTGCTGTCAGCGGCGAATTCGCAAAGGGTACCATCATCGAACGCATACTCTTCCCGGACAAGACCGGCGACATCCCGGACCGCCCTGTGCTTGTCCTTGCGGTGATGGGTCCGGAGCGCGTGCTTGCGGAGCCCGGCACCCGGTCGTTGCTCGAGGCGATGTCGCGCGAGCATGGTCAGTCATCGCGGGTGTTCAAGAGTGGAGTTCTTTGGAGCGTTGGCGACGACGCGGGCACCCTTCGCGACGAGGCGAGAAAACTCCTCGCGTGGGAAGACATCTTCGGCGACCGCGAGACGCTGAAGCTTGACGAGCCTCAGATCAAGCAGATCAAGGAGAACATTGCGAAGTCCAAGACCTACTTGAAAGAGGCCGTTTGGCAGACCTACAAGAACCTGTTCCTGCTCGATGACCAGAATCAGCTCCGGCGGATCGACCTGGGCAAGATCCACTCAAGCGCTGCGGCGTCAATCATGGAGCTGATTCTATCCCGCCTCCGAGCGGAGGATCTCCTGACGGACGCGGTCAGTCTAAACACTCTCGTGCGCAATTGGCCGCCAGCGCTTCCCGAGTGGAGCACGCGGGCACTCCGCGACGCTTTCTACGCTTCACCCAAGTTTCCGCGCATCTCGAGTCCCGAAGTCATCAAGTCCACGATTGCTCGTGGCACGACGGACGGATCACTTGCATACGCGTCGAGGCGTGGGGACGCGTATGAGCCATTCCTGTTCAAGACTCCGCTGGGTGCAGCGGATGTTGAGATTTCCGAAGACACCGTGGTTCTGCGAAAAGAAGATGCTGCGCGGATTCTTGCTGCGGTTGAGGCAGGCGGGCCGGCCAAGCCGACGCCCGTTCCGCCGCCAGGTGCCAGCCCGGGGGGTGGCGCCAGTACTTCGACCGTCGGGAGCACGCCACCGGCACCGCCGGTCTCCGTCAGGGCAATCTCCGGTTTCCGCTGGGAGGGCGACGTTCCATGGCAGAAGTGGAATCAATTCTACGGCAAGGTGTTCTCCAGGTTCTCGCAGAAGGGCCTGAAGCTGCGTGTGGTCGTCGATGTCATTCCCACGGGAGGGGCATCGGAACAAGAAGTCCACGATACACGGGCCGCACTCAAGGAGCTCGGGCTCAGCGGGGAGATTGAGATACGCGACTCAGACGCTGAGGGAGGGCGACGATCGTGAACTCAGGGCGCCAGATACTCAAGTGTCGCGACGACCGGCAGCCGATTACGTTCTGTGGCGCGGCTGATGCTGGGGATGGCCAGTCCTTCACGTTGAACGAAGGCGTGAGCTGCTCGTGGGCGAAGACTGACGAAGTGTTCGGGCCCGAAACGCTCAGGCCGCGCATCGAGCCTTGGCTAACTGCGCTCTTTCAGTCTGAACACCTCGCTTTGCTCGTGGGTTCTGGTCTCACGCATGCGCTACATCGGATGGCAACGGGGACCGCGCTCCCAGGGATGACCACCGGCCAGCTCGGGATCTTCGACACCGAGATCGCAGCGGAGGCGAAGCGCGTCGCCGCGGCAGCCGGACGCAAGGAAGGCAACATCGAGGACCAGGTTCGCGTCGCGAATGAACTGCTTCGTGGCCTCGAAGTGCTCGCATCGACTCAGCCGCCGACATCGGATGTCTGCGAACAGGTCAAACGGCTTGGGCATGGCCTGCGCGTTCTGCTCGGCGAGTTCGCTTCGACCATCCTGAAAGGGGAAACCGGCATCGTTTCCGCGGGCGCCGAGCAACGAGAGAGAACATTCAACTACGTCGTGAGTTTCCTCATGAGCTTTGCAAGTCGCTCGGGCACGCGCGACCGCCTCCAACTATTCACCACCAACTACGACCGGTGCATCGAAGCGGCTGCGGATGCGGCAGGGTTGCGCCTGATCGACCGCTTCGTTGGCAGCATCGCACCAGTCTTCCGATCGTCACGACTCGATGTCGACATGCACTACAATCCGCCCGGGATCCGCGGCGAGCCGCGGTATCTGGAGGGTGTCGCGCGGTTCACAAAGTTGCACGGGTCCGTGGACTGGGTGGATAGCGACAGGACCATCCGTCGTTTTGGGCTTCCGCTCGGAGCGGCAGACGTCAGCCCCTATCTGATGGCGCCTGGGCTGTCAGGGTCGACCGCCATGGAGTTGATGATCTACCCGAATGCTTCGAAGGATCGGGAGACTGCGGCGTACCCGTATGTCGAGCTCTTCCGCGATTTCGCTGCGGCGGCCTGCCGTCCCAATGGGACGCTGATTTGCTTCGGCTACAGCTTTGGTGACGAGCACATCAACCGGGTTGTCGAGGACATGCTCACGATCCCCTCGGCGCATCTGGTCATCATCGCGTACGACGATCGGCTCGGACGTATCATGCAGACGTATGAACGCCTGGGCAGACACGCTCAAGTCACCCTCCTGATCGGTGATCACCTGGGTGACTTCGAAACGCTTGTTGACAACTACTTGCCGAAGCCGGCGATCGACCGGACTACTTTCCGGATGGCAGAGCTGCTGAAGGCTCGATGGGGCACTGCTCAGGCCGTTTCGTCTGGAGCCAGCGACGCGGGTGCGCCGCCTGGCAGCCAATCGCAATGACTGGCGCGCCGTTCGAGCTCGCGGGAAGTCTGCGGATCGGGACGGTGGATTTCGTCTCGCCCGACGAGATCAAGGTCGCGCTCGAAATTGAGGCGCCCGAGTCGGTCGCGCTCAATGCCGGCGGTCCGCGCCCGTTTCCGCGCGTCAACAGCTACCTGCTCGTGCCGGTCGATGACGCCTATCTTGTCGGGCAGGTCGAGTGGTTGACGGTCGAGCGGTCGCCGTTCCCAAAGCGCCGCGGCATGCAGGACTTCGGGCTCGTGGATCTGCCTTACCCGCTGCGCAAGTTGAGTCTGAATCCACTTGGCACGTTGCGGAAGTGCCCAGGTGAGGCCGACCGCTACCTGTTTCACCGTGGCGCGGATGCGTTGCCTTCGATCGGCGCGGCAGTCGTATTGCCGTCCGAGCGGCAGCTCCGTTCGATTGTCGAGTCCGGGCTACGACGCCGCGTGAAGATCGGCACTAGCCCGCTCGCGAGCGACGCGGAAGTGTGCGTCGATCCCAACCGCCTGTTTGGTCGCCACCTTGCTGTGCTTGGGAACACGGGGAGTGGGAAATCCTGTTCCGTTGCTGGCCTGATCCGTTGGAGCTTGGAGCAGGCCGAGGCAAGCTGCGCGGGCCGACCCAACGCCAGATTCATTTTGCTGGACCCAAACGGGGAGTACTCGCGCGCTTTCGGTGACACCGGTTCTGTGGCAAGCGCGCGCATCTTCAAGGTGAGCCCTGTCGGTGGTGAATTGCCGCTTCGCGTCCCGCTTTGGTTCTGGAACAGCGCCGAATGGTGTTCCTTCACTCAGGCGAGCGCGAAGACGCAACGGCCAACACTGATGCATGCTCTGCGGTTCGTGCGCGACGGGCAGACCGAGCCGACGGAGGATGCCAGTCACGAGATGCGGCGTTTCCTTCGGACGCTAGAGACGACGATTCGTATTGAGAAGAACTCCGGCGCTCCGTGGGGCTCGTTCCCAAAGCCGAAGTCCTTCTTCGAGAAGCTCGAGAAGTGGAGGACGGGGCTAGAACCCGATGTGTCGAAGTTCTCCGGCACGCAGGCTGACAAGCTGAAGGCGCTTGTCGACAAGATCGAGGTCTTGTGCAAGGCGCGGCGGGTCCAGCACGCGAATTACGATTTCGTCCGTTCGGACGTTGAGGAACTCCTCAAGCTAGCCAGTGAGGCGCACTCGGCATTTGGAGGTGGAGCGGACGACGCCGTGCCGCCGGACGTGGACGCGCCACGCCGATTCGAAGGAGCGAGCTTGCTTCGGGGAGTCGAAGCTGCGGCAGAGATGCTCAACGTGTCGGAGCACGTGGAAACCCTACTGATCCGAATTCGCGCGCTTCTCAGCGACACCCGGATGACGCCAATCCTGGACAGCGTGCCGGGCACGACACTTGAGCAGTGGCTCAATGACTACATCGGGAGGGACCAAGCAAGCGACGGCTGCGTTACGATCATCGATCTTTCACTCGTCCCGGCAGAGGTAGTTCACGTCGTTACTGCCGTTGTCGCGCGGATGGTGTTTGAGGCCCTTCAGCGTTACGTGAAGTTGAATGGCGTGGCACTCCCGACAGTGTTGGTCATGGAGGAAGCGCACACGTTCATCAAGCGGTACAAGGAAGACATCGAGAACCAGGACGCGGCTTCGATCTGCTGCCAGGTTTTTGAGCGCATAGCCCGCGAAGGACGAAAATTCGGCCTCGGTCTCGTGCTTTCATCGCAGCGACCCTCCGAGTTGTCGCCCGCCGTCCTTTCGCAGTGCAATTCATTCCTGTTGCACCGGATCAGCAATGACCGAGACCAAGAGCTCGTGCGTCGACTGGTGCCAGACAACCTGAAGGGCCTTCTCCGAGAACTCCCGTCCTTGCCGTCGCAGACCGCAATCCTCCTGGGTTGGGCGTCGGAATTGCCTGTGCTCGTGAGGATGAACGACTTGCCCAAGGCGCGACAGCCGAGGTCCGACGATCCTGATTTCTGGGGGGTATGGGTCGGCAGGGATGAAGAAGGCAAAACGCTGACTCGCGACATCGACTGGTCGCGAGTCGCGGCTGACTGGCAGGCAAGGTCGGCGGGCGCGGGACCGAACGACGAGGAGCCATGACGGTTAGAGGCACCGACATCCCTGCGTTCGTGGAAGGCGATCCGCTGGCCAAGTACCCGCGCAGATCGTCGTAGGTTTACCCATGCAGGTTCCGGTGCACGTCAGAGTCGGGCGGAATTTGTCAACGCGGATGAGACAGCGGTCATGAGAATTCTATGAGGGAAGGGCTGCGGCTGTGGGCCGAGGCGTTTCGTGGCGCGGCGTGTTCGCCGCGGGGCGAGAGGTCGTCTGAGACCTGCCTGGTCGCGGGGCATCGTCCATGGGCAGCGCGTTCACGGTCACCTCAACGGCGAGGGCTTCGAGCGGGTTGACGTGCACTTCAGCGGGCGGCAGCGCGGCCTTGGGCGGGCCGTTCGGGAAGCGGCAAGGGTGCTGCGCGTACCGGGCGTCGAGGGTGGCCTGGCGCACGCGGTGCACGTCGGCGACGCGGCCGAAGAACACCTCGGCGGGCGTGAACAGCGCGAGCCCGGAGTGCTGATGGTCGTCGTTGTGCCACGTGAAGAAGGGGTCGAGCCAGCCGCGTGCGTGGAGCACGCCCGAGAATCGGCCCGGGTAGTCGGGCTGGTACTTGAGGGTTTTGAACTGCGCCTCGCTGAAGGCGTTGTCGTCGGAGACGTGCGGTCGACTGAAACTCTGGCTTGCGCCCAGCGTGGCGAGAAGCTGCGCGAGCGTGTCGCTTTTCATCGCGGCGCCGCGGTCGGAGTGCACCGTGAGCCCCGGCTCGACGCCGTGCTTCGCGACGGCGTCCGCGAAGAGCTGAGCAGCGAGATGCTTGCACTCCCTCGCGGCCACCATCCAGCCAACGACGTACCGACTGAACAGGTCGATGATCACGTAAGCGTGCAGGAAGACGCCGCGCTCCAACGTGGCTAGCTTGGTGATGTCCCACGTCCACACCTGATTGGGAGCCGTCGCGACGAGCGATGGCTTCACGTGCGGATGCGGGAGACGCTGGTTTCTGCGCTCCTTCGACTCCCCGAGCTCGGCGAGCACACGGTAGATGGTGCGAATCGACGCGAGGTACTCGCCGCGACTGAGCAGCTTCGCGAACACCTCCATCGGCGGCTGGTCCACGAACTCGGGCGAGTGCATGGCGTCGACGATGGCCTGTCGCTCGTCGTCGCTCAGCTTGCGCGGGCTGGGCGCACGCTCGCGCACAGTGGGAGGGGCGACAGGTGCAGTCGCTCGGTACAGGGTGGCCCGGCTCACGCCGAGGGCAGCGCACGCCGCTACCACCGAAACAGCCGGGTCAGCGAGGTCTTCGACGAGGTCCATCAGCTGTCTCCGTCGCTCTCCGGGAGTGCGATCCCCAGGACCTCGTGCGCTTTTTTTTGGAGGGCTATCAGCACGTTGGCGACATGGAGCTTTCGCTCGAGCTCCGCGTTGCGCTTGGTGAGCTCCACGTTGCGCCGCTCGGCCTCGGTGAGACGCGGCTTGCGGCCGGGCTTCTTCGTTGCCAGGCCGACAGCGCCGTGCGCACCGAGCTGGGTACGCCATGACGACAGGAGCGAGCTGTAGATGCCCTCCCGGCGAAGCAGCGCCTCCAGGTCGCCGCGCTTGCCGCTCGTCAGGCAGGCGTCGGCCTCCTTCACGATGCGTAGCTTGTCGGCAGCGCTAAAGACCCGGCGGGCTCGCTTCGGCACGGTCTCCAGGGTAGCGCCGCTCACGCGGGTCTGTCGGCGCTCTCTCTGCGGCGAGGGGTCACGGTCGGAAATTCGAGATGGTTTCGGCACGATCTGCGATCCAATCTCCGCCCATCGGTACTTAGGTTTCGAGGGGGAGCTGTCTCATCCGACGTTGGCACGTGGGGGGGATTCGCGGCGCGGCTCCGCGGGTCGGCGCCGTTGTCCTTGAGCCGCCTCGCGTCGGCCAAGCAAGTGCGTTCTTCGGGAGCTACCAGATATTCCAGATGGGCCGTCACTTCGAGGCGTACGTCGCCCGGCCATGGCAGCAACAGCTACCTCAAATTCCAGGGTTCCCCCCTCAGCACCCTTACATCCAACTTGCCAGCAAGACGCGGGCTGCCGGTGTCACCGGAAACATCGGCGAAGCAGTCGCGGGCATCGTGATGGCGCGGCTCCTTACTAGCGGGCCGGTGGACATTGCGCATATCCGTCCAGTCCAGCCGTTTCGGGCCCGCAAGTCGCCCGATTTCATGGCGCGATTGGACTTTGCGCGCGTCAGTGTGACCGTCGGCTCGGCGCCGACGTGGTGGCCGGTAGAGTCTAAGGCGAGGTCAACGGCGAACGCCGTCGATCAAGCGATTCGCGAGAGCATCCGGCAACACGCCGCCTACTGGTACACGATCCAGAATGCCGCGCCCGGTGCGCTTGGCTACGGCTGCACAGTGGCGTTCCAGTACCAAGTGCCGCAACGAATCGACGTGGTGGTCTTCCAACCCGGGGACCCGGCGCGGCTCGCAACCAAACTGTCTTCAGCGAAGAGCTATCGGGATTACGTGAAGGAGGTTCTGGAGGATGGCGACACACTCGAATCCCTTGACAACTGCGGACGATCACGACGACGGGCCTACTGACGCTTTCATCATCGCCCGTCTCGCGCAGTGGGCAGGCGACTTCAGCTTTGCGACAGAACTCTACCGCCGGGTCAGCAAGCCCCTCACGAGCAAGGTTCCGGATCTGGTTTCGCATCCGCTCGACCACGTTCGCCACGCAAGCGACCTCCGGGCTCGACAGATCAGCCAGAAGCGTGGCGAGTTCAACCGGCTGGTCGAGGAATCGGAAGTGTCGACGGACCCTCCTCCGATGACGAGCAAGAGCGTGCGTGGGGTCGTATGGCGAATCAGCGAGCGACAGTTCGAACTGCGCGCCTATCCGAAATCCATCGAAGCTCTGCGCACCGTGCTTTGGGCCGCAGCAAGGCGTCGTGAGGAAGATTCCCGCGGCGACACCAATGCTTTGGCGTCGTTGGGTGGGAAGTGGCGCGTGCCGGGCGATCCCTTTGTCGAGGTCGCGGTGAGTGACTTCGGTCAGGTTAGCGCCGAGCTGTACTGGACCGAGGACACCCCACCGAGCGGCGACCTGATTGAGTCGCGGTTTCGTGAGGTTCTCGATGAGTTTGCCTAGACCGCAGGGGCGAGGGTGGCGGCGCGGAAGCATGCCATCGCGTCGCGAGTTACTCTCCAAGAATGGCAAATGTCCGAACACTCCGACGCGAGCAGTTCCTCGGCCCGACGAACGGCGGCTGGGCAAGCCTCTCGGCGGAGGTGTCTGAGTGCGCGCTGGCGCTGCTCGACCTTGCCTTCGAGGATCGCGCCAAGAACGTTTTTCGCATGGTCGACAACCACTACTCGCCCCACGCGCTCGGTTCGTTGGTGTTGGTCACCACCGCGTTCGACGCTTGGCTGTCCGAGGCGGTTGCCTGCTTCGACCCGTTTTGCTCCTCGGGGCTTCGCGCACTGGGCGAACAGCGGTTTGATGTGAAACTGGCCGGGCTACTGCAAGACAGCGGCGCGCGGGAGTGGCACAGGGCCGGCGAGCTAGAGCTGCTCGCGAACACGCGAAACGAAGTCGTCCACTATCTGCCCCGCGGCGTGAATGCTCCCGGCAACGTCCCCGAATGGCTATCGGATCTCGACCGACTCGGGCTCCTGCTTTCGACCGGTCGGAGCCACGAGTTCACCTTCGACCAACGCCTCGGCTCGTTCAAGTTGGCGCACTGGGCGTGGGAGTTGACATCTTCGGCAGCCGACACGCTGGTCAGCGCAGCCGGCGACCGGCGTGTCTTCATCGACGGCACGTCCAGGAATTTCGCCCGATTCCGACGGCTCCCGCCACCCTCGGATTTCCCCAAGTTCGATGCCGAGAACGGCCTTGCACCCACGGTAGTTCAGAACGACGGGAGGTAGCCAGCGCGGGGAGGGTTCAACGAGACAACAGCGAGTGGTCATCGTCCACCGCCGCGGTCGCGGCGACCGCGGCGGCCAACCGAACGGCCCCCGTCACGGCATGAGCTCCTCCGTCTCTAACGGCGAGAGCCAACGCCACGAGTTCTCCCTGAAGCACCGTCCCGACCAGCTCGTCCACGTCCTCCCACGGCACCGGCTCCCCCTTGGCCACCGCCATCAACACCCGCCGCGCGATCACCACCAAGTCTCGTCCCACAATCGTCCCATTTCCGTCGGAAGCCTCGGAAACCTCTAGGTTCACCGTGGCACTGTCACGCCGGAGGCCGCGGGTTCGAGTCCCGTCCGCCCCGCTCTGTTTTCTTCGACATTCCAACGACATCCGGGCGCTGTAGTAGCGCTGTAGTAACGAGCCCGTGTGCCCCAGGCATCGCGGGC
>JADLGX010000134.1 GCA_020849095.1 Candidatus Eiseniibacteriota bacterium | reverse complement strand
CCACTCGTTGCCGAGTTCGAGAAAGCGGCGGACTCCGCCGAACACGCCGACGTGCGGCAGGAAGGTGGATATGCGCATGAGGGCGGGCACGCTAGCAGAGGGCCCGGGGGGCGAAAAGCCGGCGCGCTTCGTTTCCATGTGCGACGGCCCGCCGTTTCGCATGGAGACGCCCCGCCGTCGCGCCCTGAACCGCTTCCGCCGCGAGCGCGCGCGCCGCGCCACGAGCCGCCGCGCGTTCGCAACGACTTGGCGCCGACGCGGCCCCGTGGCACGCGCGCTGCAGTAGAGGGAGTCAAACCCACGGCGCGAACGCATCCATCCCCGCGACGCGCCACAGTACCAACCCCAAGCACAGGAGCATCGACACATGAGGATGATCCGCTGGACTCCCGCCGCTGCGACGCAGCTGTCCGACGTTCACCGTGAGTTCGACCGCCTGTTCGGCAACTTCGCCGTCGCCCGTCCGTCCGCCGCTGCGTGCGACTGTGTGTCGCTGCCCGTGGACATCGAGGAGACCACCGAGGCGTACGTGCTGACGGCCGACCTGCCGGGCGTGGACCCCAAGGCCATCAAGATCACGCTCGAGTCCGACGTGCTCAAGATCAGCGGCGAGCGCCGCATCCCGAAAAGCGCCACGGATGGCGCCCAGCATCTGTCCGAGCGCGCCAGTGGCGCCTTCGAGCGTGCGTTCCGGCTGACCCTGCCCGTGTCCGGGGACCAGGTGAAGGCCACGTACCGCGACGGCGTGCTGACCGTTCACGTTCCCAAGGCCGAGCAGGCCAAGGCCCGTGAAATCGAGGTTCGGGTCGTGTAACCTGCCGCGCCTGCGCCATCCGTACCAAGGAAATCCGCGGCCGGGGGCGGAGCGACAATCGCTCCGCCCCGCCGTGCCGACCAGAGCCAAAAGAGGAGAGTCATGGGAAAGGTCATCGGTATCGATCTGGGCACCACGAACTCGTGCGTGTCCGTCATGGAGGGCGGTGAGCCCAAGGTCATCGCGAACGCGGAGGGCTTCCGCACCACGCCGTCCGTGGTGGCATTCGCCAAGTCCGGCGAGCGTCTCGTGGGACTGGTGGCACGCCGTCAGGCCGTGACCAATCCCACCAACACGCTGTACTCGATCAAGCGCTTCATGGGCCGCCGCTTCGACGAGGTCACCTCGGAAATGAAGCTGGTGCCCTACACCGTCGTGCGCGGCCAGAACAACGACGTGCGCGTCAAGGTGGGCGAGGGCGAGTTCTCGCCGCCCGAGATCAGCGCGATGATCCTCCAGAAGATGAAGGCCACCGCCGAGGAGTACCTGGGCGAGAAGGTCACCGAGGCGGTCGTCACGGTGCCGGCCTACTTCAACGACAGCCAGCGCCAGGCCACCAAGGACGCCGGCCGCATCGCGGGCCTCGACGTGAAGCGCATCGTCAACGAGCCCACGGCCGCGGCGCTCGCCTACGGCCTCGACAAGAAGGGCGACGAGAAGGTCGCCGTGTTCGACCTGGGCGGCGGCACGTTCGACATCTCCATTCTCGAGATCGGCGACGGCGTGTTCGAGGTTCGCTCGACCAACGGCGACACCCACCTGGGCGGCGACGACTTCGACCAGAAGATCATCGACTGGCTCGCGGACGAGTTCCGGGCCCAGGAAGGCGTGGACCTGCGCAAGGACGCCATGGCGCTGCAGCGGCTCAAGGAAGCCGCCGAGAAGGCCAAGTGCGAACTTTCGGGCACCATGGCCACCGAGGTGAACCTGCCGTTCATCACCGCCAACGAGAGCGGTCCCAAGCACCTGATCATCACGCTCACGCGCGCCAAGCTCGAGCAGATCGTGGCCGATCTCATCGAGCGCTGCCGCGGCCCCGTGCTGCAGGCGCTCAAGGACGCCGGGCTGTCCGCGTCGCAGATCGACGAGGTGGTTCTGGTCGGCGGCTCCACGCGCATGCCGCGCGTGCAGGAACTGGTCAAGGAGATCTTCGGCAAGGAGCCGCATCGTGGCGTGAACCCGGACGAGGTCGTCGCCATCGGCGCGGCCATCCAGGGCGCCGTGCTGGCCGGTGAAGTGCGCGACGTGGTGCTGCTCGACGTGACGCCGCTGTCGCTCGGGCTCGAGACGCTGGGCGGCGTGATGACCACGCTGATCCCGCGCAACACCACCATCCCGACCAAGAAGAGCGAGGTGTTCTCGACCGCTTCCGACAGCCAGCCGTCCGTGGAGATCCACGTGCTGCAGGGCGAGCGGCCGATGGTCCAGGGCAACAAGAGCCTCGGCAAGTTTCACCTCAGCGACATTCCGCCGGCTCCGCGCGGCGTCCCGCAGATCGAGGTGACGTTCGACATCGACGCGAACGGCATCCTGCACGTGTCCGCCAAGGACCGCGCGACCAGCAAGGAGCAGAGCATCCGCATCGAGGCGTCCAGCGGTCTCAAGGAAGACGAGATCAAGGACATGGTGAAGGACGCCGAGGCGCACGCCGACGAGGACCGCAAGCGCAAGGAAGCGGTCGAGGCGCGCAACCGCGCCGACTCGCTGGTGTACGAGACCGAGAAGAACCTCAAGGAGCACGGCGAGAAGCTGGATGCCGACCTCAAGGCGAAGATCGAATCCAAGATCGGCGCCGTGAAGGAAGCGCTCAAGGGCGAGGACGCGGCGGCGATGACCACGGCCAGCGAAGAGCTGCAGCAGGCGTGGCACGAGGCGGCGACCAAGCTCTACCAGCAGGCCGGCCCGCCTCCGGGCGCGGCGGGTCCCGACGCCGGCGCTGCGGGCCCGGACGGCGCGCAGGAGCCGGGCAAGAAGAAGCAGGGTGGCGACGGCGCGGTGGACGCGGACTTCGAAGTCGTCAACTGACGCGAGTCGCCGGAATGCATCGCGAGGGCGGTGGGGAGACCCACCGCCCTTCGCGTT
>JADLGX010000133.1 GCA_020849095.1 Candidatus Eiseniibacteriota bacterium | reverse complement strand
GTGCAGTCGTTGCAGGTCTTGGTCGGCGGCGCCGGCGGCGCTGGCGCTGGCTTGAGGAGCGACTTGCCGATCAGGTACACGACGAGCGCGATGATGACGAAGTCGACGGCGGCGCCGGCGAGGCTGCCGATGCCGAGCGCCTTGTCCGCGGTGCCGTCGGGATTGGTGGTCAGCACGATCTTGGCGGCGCGCCAATCGCCGGCCGGCATCGCGAGGCTGACCAGCGGCATGATGAAGTCACTGACCACCGAGCCGACCAGCTTGCCGACCGCGCCGCCGATGATGACACCGATGGCGAGCGCGAGCGCGTTGGTCTGCTTGAGAAAATCGACGAATCCCTTCATGGCGACCTCCGGGGGCTGGAGTGAAGCAGACGGCTAGAACGTCGTCTGCAGGTGTAGAAAGCCTTTGTCGTGGTGGAACGACACGTCGTACGGCTCGTGGTCCAGCTCGACACATTCGATGCCCTGCAGGCGCACGCGTCCGAACTGCGCCTGCAGTCCGATGAACGCGCGCGACTCCTTGCGCGAGCCCCAGGTGAAAGTCGGCACTTGGCGGTCCTTGCTCACGCTGACGCGGTCGTAGAGGACCCCGCCGCGAAGGCGCCAACCTTGTGCGACTTCCCGCGAGATTTCCAGTGCGGGAATGCGGTCGAGGATGCGCAGCCGTCCATCGCCCGCCGGCGGCGCCCAGCTCTGCGTGCGACTGCGGTACATCCAGCGCAGTTCGGCGCGCGTGCGCGGCCCGAAGGCGCGCCGGAGTCCCACTTCGCTGCCCCAGTGCCGGCGGTAGATCCGGGAGTTGCCGGGCGTGCTCTGGACGGACGAGGTGCCGAGCGCGCGTTCCGTGTCGAACCGGCCGACGAGGCTCCACGCGGAGAGCGAGTGCTCCGCTTCGGCGATCAGGCGCGATCCCCACAACGTTCGCGTTCCCGCGATGTCGGGATCCGCGTCGTGGATGACCTTGCGGGAGGGGGTCTGCCACGCCCCGTTCACCGAATAGCGATGGTGCTTGCCTCGCGAGATCACGCTGAGCGCGGGCTCGACCGGATGTGCCCGGTACGGCTCGTTGTGGTTGCCCACGCGAGCCTGGCGGAACTCCCACAGGCTGTTGAACATGTCCTCAATGGTGAACGCGGCCTCGACCTGCAGTGGCGAGGTGCCGTCCCCGTGACTCCACAGCAGGGCGAAGTCCTGCTGGCTCTTGTCGTAAGCGGGGCGAAACCGCCACCCGAACTCGCCCAGGGCGGTGGGGTAGCGAAAGTCGAGCGAGAGCCATTGATAGCCCTTCTCGTCGGTGTTGACCTGCACGAACTGGATGTCGAGCTTCGCCTTGTCCCCCAGCGGAGAACGAGTGCGCAGCTCATGCTCGATGTTCCACTGTCCCGAGGTCAGGCAGCCCTGCGAGGTGCGAAAGCCACTGCGCGAACTCTCCCATTCCGTGCGCCAGTCTTCGGGCTGGCGGGCGAGGTAATGGTCGAGCGCGTTCTCGTCGTCCTCTTCCATGCGGGCCACGTCGAACGACTCGAACTCCTCGATGCTCGCCCGGGCGGCCGAAGCACCCAGGGCCAGCGCGAGCAGCGCGACGAGGCCGAACCGCGGCAGCGCCCTCATGCCCGCGGCGCCGTCCACGCCGCGACGGCCGCGACGAAGGCGCGCGCGCGCGACTCGATCTCGTCGAAACGCCCCGCGGCGGCGAGTGCGGGGTCCGCGAGCGACGCCCCCAGCCCGATGCCCACGCAGCCGGCGTCGAGGAAGGCCGTCAGGTTGCCCAAGTGGGTGCCCCCGGCCGCCAGCATGGGAATCTGCGGCAGCGGGTCGCGAATGATCCGGATGTAGTCCGGTCCGCCGGCGACTCCCACGGGATAGACCTTGGCGACGTGCGCTCCCGCCTCCATGGCCGCGACGATCTCGGTGGTCGTATAGGCGCCCGGGCAGTAAAGGACGCCCGACTCACGCGCCACCAGGGCGACGGCCGCGGACAGGTTGGGGGCGATCAGGAATCGCGCGCCGGCGTCCAGTGCCGCCAGTCCCTGTTCGCGCGTGAGCACGGTGCCGGCGCCGACGATGGCGCCGCAGTCCGCCAGCGCGCGCATCACCGCGGGCGCGTCCGGCACGGTGAACGTGACTTCGACCAGCCGGATGCCGCCGCGGGCGACGGCGCGCGCGGCGCCTTCGGCCTGCTCCGGTGTGGCGGCGCGGATGACCGCGACCAGCCGGGACGAAGTGAGTTCGAGGAATGCTCCGGGGACCATGGGCCGCGGACAGTACGCGGCGGGCGCGACGAGCGTCCAGCACAAGTGGCGGCCGCGAATAACGATGAGCGCCGGCGCGTTTCGCGGCGCGATCCACGCGTCCCGGTGGCCCCGTCTCCTGGCGCGCAAGTGGCCCTGTGCTGCGGCAATCCGGAGACGAGACTGAGCAGTCCATCCTCCATGCATCCGCGGCACGAAGCATTCTTCGCCCCCTCGGTACCACCGACGAGAAGAGGCCACGCATGGGCAAGCTCTGTCACGAGTACAGCGTCAGCGAAGCGAACCTGAAGGTTCGTCGCGAGTTCATCCGGCTGACGGAAAGCGATGTTCGAGCCCTGAAGTCGGTGGCCGGCTGGGCGCGCCAAGTCGCGCCGAAGATCGCCCGCGAGTTCTACGACTTCCAGTTCTCGTTCCCGGCCAGCCGTGCGTTCTTCGAGACCAACGCCAAGCGGCTGGGCGTGAACCTCGAAACGCTGCGCGGCAAGCTCGAGAGCGCGCAGGCGGGCTACTTCGTGAGCATCTTCGAGGAGGCGGAGAAGGGCGGAGACTTCGGTCCCACCTACTTCGAGGGCCGGCTTCACATCGGCCAGCTCCACAACATGATCAACCTGCCCATGAAGTGGTACGTGGGCAGCTACTCGCTCTACCTGGACCTGTCGCGGAAGCACCTGGCCAAGGCCTTCCCGCTGCAGGCCGGCCGCCGCGCGAAGATCGAGCGCGCGCTGTTCGTGGTCATGAACTACGACATGCAGGCCGTGTGCGACGCCTTCTTCTTCGACTACCTGCAGTCGATCGGCCTCGACCTGACCCACGTGAAGCCGAGCGATCCCGCGAAGGACCTGTCGGACTGCTATGGCGAGCTCAAGAACGTCGTGCGCAACGCGATCACCGAAACGGTGGCCGCGGGCGGGTTGCTCGGCGGGTCGAGCAGCGAGCTGACGTCGGCGGCGGACCACCTGTCCAACGTGACGCAGCGCCAGGCCGCCGCCCTCGAGGAGACGTCGGCCTCGCTCAAGGAGCTGATGCGCACGGTGCAGCAGAACTCCGAGCAGGCGCAGCAGGCCCGCAAGCTCGCGGTCGGCTCCGCGGCGAGCGGCGCCACCGAGACCACCGTGGTCAAGGTGATGAGCGACATCAAGGAAAGCTCGTCCAAGATCGCCAACATCATCTCGATGATCAACGAGATCTCGTTCCAGACGAACCTGCTCGCGCTCAACGCCGCGGTCGAGGCCGCGCGCGCCGGCGAGCAGGGCCGCGGATTCGCGGTCGTCGCTTCCGAGGTGCGCAACCTCGCCCAGCGCTCGGCGGGCGCGGCGCGCGAGATCAAGACGCTCATCGAGGAAACCGTCACGCTGGTGGACGGCGGGTTCGAGTTCGTGCGCCGCGTGTCGGACATCATCGCGCAGGTGGCGAACGTGTCCGAGGCCCAGAACGAAGGCGTGCGCCAGGTGAGCATCGCGATCGCCGACATCGACCAGGCCACGCAGACGTCGGCGGCGCAGGCGGAGGAGTTGTCGGCCACCGCCCGCACGCTCAAGGACACGTCCGACCGGCTCACCGAGGCGGTCGGGAGTTTCCGGATCGACACCGATCCCTACGCGTCGGTGCGTCCGGCCGGGCACAAGCCGCCCGCCGCCGCGCCGCGCCGCGCCAAGGCGCCCGTTCGCATGGCCACGGCCCCGCGTCCCTCGACGCCTTCCGCGCCGGCGGCCGGCCACGACGAGGGCTTCGAGGAGTTCTAGACAGCACTTCCCCCGGGCGGTGCGGACGCGGCCTCGGCCCATCGGCACCGTTCCGGCGGGGAAGCCCCCTCGACGGCAGGCCCCGCGTGCGTAGAATGCGCGCATGACTCCTTCTCGCACCCAGTCGCGCCCGCTTCGCCTGGCGGCAATCGTCGCCGGCGTTCCCGTCCTGCTCGTCGCGATCGCGTGGATCGCGCTCACCCTGCTGTTTCCGCCCGCGCGCGTGAAGGCGCTGGTCACCGAGCAGCTGCAGCGCTCGCTGTCGCGCGAAGTGCGCTTCGAGGGCGCGTCCCTGGGCCTGTGGCCGCCGGTTCGCCTGAGCGTCAAGCGCCCCGAGCTGGCCGAGCCGGGCGGCTTCGCGTCCGGTGTCGCGTTCGGCGCGCAGGCGGTGAACCTCGACCTCGACGTTCCCGCCCTGCTCGGGCGGAAGATCGTCGTGCGCCGCCTGGCCATCGAGGAGCCCACGATTCACCTGCTGCTGCGCACGGACGGCACGAGCAACTTCGACAGCCTCGGCGCCCCTCCGCAGCCGGGCGCGCCGCCGCCCGCGATGGATCTGGACGTGCGTGAGTTCGCCATTCGCGGCGGGCACGTGCTGATGGACGACATGGCCGCCGGCCGCCGGGTCACGCTCGCCGTCTCCACCCGCACGAGCCTCGCGGCCGAGCAGGGCGGACAGCGCGTCTCCACGTCGGGCCACACCGAGCTCTCGGGGCTCGCGTTCGGGCCGCTGTCCGCGACGAAGGCCTCCGACCTGCAGCAGGGGCTCGCGAAGCTCGTGTGGAAGGTGGACCACCGCGGCAAGTTCGACGCGCCGAGCAAGCGGCTCGCGCTGGAGCAGCTGGCGCTCACGCTGGGCGGAACGAAGCTCACGCTCACGGGCGTGGTGGACGATCCCGGCCCGCACGCCAAGTTCGACCTGCACGCCACCGGCGATGGCGTGGACTTCGGCGAGGTGTTGTCGTGGGTCGCGGTCGCCGACGCGCAGGCCGTGAAGGGGATTTCGGGCAAGGGGCAGCTGGCGTTCGACGTGACCGCGCGCGGCGCCGCGCCGCGGCCCGGCGCCGCCCCCGCGGTTCCCGCGCTGCGCGGCTGGGTCGAAGTGAAGGGCGCCTCGTTCCGTTATGCCGGCGCCCCCGCCGACGTGCGCGACCTGGCGCTGCGCGTGGAGCTGGCTCCGGACTCGGTCGCGCTCACACGGCTGTCCGCCGTGGTCGCCGGACAGCCGCTCGCCGCCAGCGCGCTCGCCCGCCGGCTGTCCGACCCGCTCGTGAACTTCGCGCTGCGTGGCAACCTCGACCTGGCGGCAATCGGCCCCATGGTGGCGCAGTCCGGCGCCCAGCTGGCCGGCCACGCGAACCTCGACATCCGCGGCAGCGGCCGCGCGAAGGATCCGGGTTCGTTCGCGCTCGACGGGCGCGCCGAGCTGAAGAACGTGAGCGTCGAGGCGAAGGACCTGCCCAAGCGGATCGAGAAGGTGAACGGTGTCGTGCTGCTGTCGCCGCAGCGCGCGGCGGTGCAGCACCTGACGGCCACGGCCGGCCAGTCCTCGTACACGATCGACGCCACGGTCACGCGCCCGCTCGCCCTGATGGCGAAGCCCGATTCGGTGGCGCCCGCCGGAGTGACGTTCGACTTCCGCTCGCCCTACCTGGACCTGGCCGAGCTGCTTCCCACCACGCCGGGCGCGCCGTTCCTTCCCAACGCGAAGGGCACCGGAAGCGTGGCGATCGAGCGCCTCAAGCAGGGCAAGCTCGACGTGAAGACCGTGCGCGCGAACGTGGCGCTCAACCCGGCCGCGCTCGAGTCGGAGTCCTTCTCGCTGGCGGGCTACGGCGGCACGGTGCGCGGCAGCGCGAAGTTCGACCTGCGCGACACCGCGCGTCCCGTGTACGCGCTCCAGACCACGGTCGAGGGAGTGCAGGCGGACGACATTCTCTCCGCGTGGACGCCGGCCAAGGGACTGCTCCGCGGCGGGCTCAACACGAACATCGATTTCTCGGGCGCCGGCTCCACGCCCGACGACCTCAAGCGTTCGCTCACGCTGGTCGGTCTGGCGGCGCTCACCGACGGCACGCTCGGCCCCGGGCCCACGCTGGACGCCATCTCGTCGTTCGTGAAGATCCCGGCGCTGCGCGAGGTGAAGTTCAAGGACCTCAAGCTGCCCATGCGCATCGAGCGCGGCCGGCTCATCTCGGATCCCGTGAAGCTGTCGGGCTCGAGCGGCGACTGGCTGCTGGCGGGCGCGGTGGGTTTCGACGGCGCGCTCGACTACGCGGTGAGCGTCACGCTCACGCCCGAGGTCGCGGCCGCCCTGCAGGCGAAGAGCGCGCTCGCGGCGGGCGCGCTTTCGGACGACCAGGGCCGCATCCTGCTCGACCTGCGCGTCACGGGCAGCGCGAAGTCGCCCAAGATCGCGTGGGACACGCGGGCGATGCGCGACCGGCTCGCGGGCCGCGCGTCGGCGGCGATCACGGAGCAGCGCGACAAGCTGGCGAACGACGCCAAGGCGGCGGCGCAGCAGGCGATCGCGGAGCGCCTGGGGTTCGCGGCCGACAGCGCCAAGAAGGCGGCGAGCATTCGCGAACAGGCGCAGGCCGCCAAGGACAGCATTCGCAAGGCGGCCGGCGGCGCGCTGCGCAACCTGTTCGGCAAGCCCAAGCCC
>JADLGX010000132.1 GCA_020849095.1 Candidatus Eiseniibacteriota bacterium | reverse complement strand
TCGCCATCGCCGCTCCGCCGCCCGACCTGGCCGGATGGGAGCGCGGCTCCGCGTACGACCGGCTCTTCGTCGTGGATCTCGAAGTCATCGCCCCCTCGACCGTGCTGAAGGTCGAGCGTTTCACCCCCCGCGAGGGCATGGCCCCCGGGGTGCGCGCGTTCGTGGTCACCGGTTCCGAGTCGCTGTGGGTGCACCTCGGCCCGGCCCTTTTCCTCGAGGCCCAGGACATGAAGATCGCCGCGGGCGATCGCATCGTCGTGACCGGCGCGCTGGTGCCGTTCGACGGCGTCCGTGTCGTCATCGCTTCGCACGTGGAGAAGGCCGGCCAGACGATGCACCTGCGCGACGCGGCCGGGCGTCCCGAGTGGAAGAACTGGCATCCCCGCCAGCCCGCTTGATCCCGGCACGCGCCTGACGACGGAGCCCCGGCGGCCGCAGTGGCCACCGGGGCTCTCGTCCTCTTCGTCCCGTCGCCTGCCGGCTGGCGTCAGCCCACGTTCGCCAGCGCCGCGTGGATCCTGGCGCTTGCCTCGACGGCCACCCCGGCCAGTTCGGGATGGTCGATCACGGACACCATCACCTTCGGCTCCATGGCGGTGATCACGCGGTGCGTGCCCTCTTCCCACACGACCACGTTGCAGGGCATGAGCACGCCCACGTGCGGCTCGGCGGCGATGGCGCGGCTGGCGAAACCGGGGTTGCACGCGCCGAGGATCCGGTACGGCCGCACGTCCAGGTCGAGCTTCTTCTTGAAGGTGGCCTGCACGTCGATCTCGGTGAGCACGCCGAACCCCTGTTCGGCCAGCGTGGCGGTGACGCGCGCGATGGCGTCCTCGAACGGGCGCTGCGTGGTGATCTCGATGGCGTACGAGCCGATCGTCTTCATGGCGTACCTCCGGCGGCCGCGCGCGGTCAGCGCAGCCAGTTCTCGGGATTGAGCGGGGCCGAACCCTTGCGCACCTCGAAGTGCAGGATCGCGCCCTTGAGCGAGCCGCCGTCGCCCACCCGGCCGATCACGGCGCCCGGCTGGACCTCCTGCCCGTTGCTCACGAGCACGTCGTTCAGGTGGCCGTACAGGGTGAAGTAGCCGTCGCCGTGGTTGAGCACGATCATGCCGCCCATGCCCTCGTAGTCGTCGTTCGCGAAGTCCACGCGGCCCTTGCCGACCGAGCGCACGGGCGTCCCGATGGGCGCGGCGATGTCCATGCCGTCGTTGTGGATCTGGGTCTTGAAGCGCGGATGGGTCTCGATGCCGAAGCGGCCCACGACCTCGCCGCGCACGGGCCAGTCGAGCTGGCCCTGTCCCTTGGCGAAGTCGCCGCTGTAAGGCTGCGGGTTTCGCCCTTCGCTGCGTGCGCGATCGCCTTCCTCGCGGCGTTTGCGCTCCAACTGGGCGAGCAGCGACTGGATGCGGCGCGCCGTGCGCTCGAGCTCCGCCGCGGCGGCCTCGTACTGCTGGCGCTGCGTCTGGATGGTCGCGACCGTCCTGGCCTTCTGCGTGCGCAGGCTGGTGAGATTGACGGACTCCTTGGTGGTCTTCTTGGCCGTCGTCAGCACCTGGGTGCGCTGGCTCTCGAGTTCTTCCTGGTTGGCCTCGACCTCTTCCTTCTTGGCGCGCACACCGTCGAGCAGCATGCGGTCCTGCTCGGCGACCATGTTGAGGAAGTCCCAGCGGGCCATGAGCTGGGCGAACGTGCGCGTGGAGAGCAGGTACTCGAGCTCGCTCGCCGGGCCGAACTGGTACATGAGGCGCAGCCGCTTGCGCAGCAGGTCGCGCTGGACGGCCAGCTCGTGAATGCTGCGGTCCAGGTTGGCGCGCGTCACCTCGAGCTGGGCGCCGAGCGCCTTTTCGTGCTGCTGCAGCGACCGCAGCCGGCGGCGCGTCTGCACCAGCTGCTTCTCGGTGCGGCGCAGGTCGCCCAGCGCGCGGCTTTCGCGCGGCTTGAGCGCCGCGGCGGCCTTGCGCTTCTCGTTAGCCTGGCGCCGGATCTCCTCGAGCTCGCGCTTCTTGGCGGTCTCGAGGCTGTCCTGCGCGCGCGACGGGGCCAGCGGCGCCGCCGCGAGCAGCAGCGCCAGCGCGGCCAGCACGGCCCGCGCGAAGAAGGCGCCGCGCCGTCGCATCACGCCCCGACCGTTCGCAGGATGCGGGTCAGAGCCAGCGACGACGCGGCCCAGGTCAGCGCCAGAGCGCTGCCCACGAACGACAGCGTCCAGACGGGCGGCAGGAACCCGACGCCGTCCATGCGCTGGGCGAGCGCTTGCTGCAGGCCGAACAGCAGCAACAGCGCCAGCAGCGAGGCCGCGAGCGTTTCGAGCAACGCCTCGATCACGAACGGCATGGCGATGAAGTGATCGCTCGCGCCCAGCTTGGTCATGGTCTCGACCTGGGTGCGGCGGGCGAGCACGGCCAGGCGCAGCGTGTTGTGCAGCACGAACACGATCGCGAGCGCGACGATCACGCCCACGGCGATCGCGGCGCGGCGCGCGTCCTGATAGAGCGCGTCCAGCCGGCGCACCCACTCGCCTCCGAAGCGCACCCCTTCGACCTCGGGGAACTGCTCCAGCTGCCGGGCGCATTCCTCCATGGCGGTGAAGTTCTGCAGCGCGGGGCGCAGGCGCACGCGCAGCGAGGCGGGCAGCGGATTGGTGCCGACGGCCTTGAGGATCTCGGGGTCGCCGACCTGCGCGGAGAACTCCTCCCACGCCTGGGCGCGGCTCACGAACGTGCTGCTGCCGTACAGCTCGGCGATCTTGGCCTGCAGCGACTTCACCTGCGCCTCCCCGGCGTCGTCGCTCAGGTAGACGATCATCTCGCGGCGGTCGCCGATCCAGGCCAGCGCCTGCCCGGCGTTCCAGCAGATGAGCAGGAAGATGCCGCACAGGGTGAGGGCCGCGGCGAGCGAGAACGCGGTGGTCAGCGCCAGGCCGCGATGCGCGCGAAAGCTGCGCCAGGCCTCACGCCAGAAGAACAGGTGCATGTTCAGGCTCCTTCGGGCGCTGGGGCGGTTGCGGGCGGCATGAACGAGTGCGCGGGCGACGCCTCGCGCAGGCGGCCCTCTTCGAGGATCAGGCGGCGGCCGCCGAACGCGTCGGCCACCTCGGGGCGCGTGGTGCCCAGCAGGACGGCGGCGCCCTCGCGATGGATGCGCTGCAGCAGCGCCAGCACGTCGGCGGCGCTCTTGGGCTCGAGCGCGCCGGTGGGCTCGTCGGCGAGGATCACGGCCGGGCGGTTCACGATCGCGCGTGCGATCGCGCAGCGCTGGCGCTCGCCGTACGACAGCTCGCCGGGGAGCGCGGCCTGCTTGCCGTGCAGTCCCACTTCCTCGAGCGCGCGCAGCGAGCGCGGAATGACGTCGCTCTCGGAGAAGCAGCCGCCGATGCGCACCGCGAGCGCGACGTTCTCGAACACGCTGCGGTCGGACAGCAGGCGGAAGTCCTCGTAGATCACGCCCATCGTGCGGCGCAGCAGCGCGCGGTGAGCCCGCGAAAGCCGGCCGCCGCGAAACGTGCCGATCGCGATCGTGCCGGACGTGGGCTGCGTCTCGTGCGTGATCAGGCGCAGCAGCGTGGTCTTGCCGGCGGCGCTGTGCCCGAGAACACAGACGGCTTCGCCTTCGTTCATGCGCCACGACACGTCGTCGAGTGCCAAACGTTCTCCGTAACGCTTGGAGACGTGCTCGAACTGGATCATCGAGCCTCCCTGCCGGCTCCCATCCATGGGGCCGCGTGATGCGTGCCGCGCGCCGGCCGGCGCCCGTCGGGGGCGCCGCCGGCGAACGGTTCTAGTAGGTGCGGTACTCGATCTGCGCCTTGGTCCGGAGCGACTTCACGAACGCCGCGTACTTTTCGGCCGACTGCGCCTGGGCGACGGCCTCGGGCAGGTCGGCGCGGATCTCCTCGATCGTGTAGTCGCGCTCGGGGTGGCGATCCGTGACCTTGAAGATGTTGAAGCCCGACTGGTTCGGCAGCGCCTCGCTGACCTGGCCGATCTCGAGCGAATCGATGCCGGCGCGGATCTGAGGCTGCAGCGACGCGAGCGACACGAAGCCCACGTCGCCGTCCTCGCTGGTGGGGCCATCGTACTTGCTGTAGCGGCGGACGAGCGTGGCGAAGTTGGTGCCCTTGGCCGCCTCTTCGCGCACGCGCAGCGCCGTGGTGCGGGCGCGTTCGGCGTCGGCCGGCGTGGGCGTGACGCGCACGAGGATGTGGCGGGCGTGCACCTCGACGGCGGGTTTGCCGTCCGGGCCGACCGAGTCGCGGCGCGCGACGGTCTTGAGCGTGTCGCGCTCGAGCGTCTGCAGGATGTGCCAGCCGTACAGCGTGCGGATGGGCTGACTGAGCTCGTTGTTCTTGAGCGCGAACGCGGCGGCTTCGATCGTGGGCTCCATGCGGCCGGGGCCGAAGAAGCCCAGGTCGCCGCCCGAGTTCGCCGAGCTGGGGTCCTCGCTCGCCTCGGCCGCGACCTTGGCGAAGCGCTCGCCGGCCACGAGCCGCTTGCGGATCGCCTGCGCCTTGGCCAGGCCGGCCGCGACGGCGGTGGACTCGGGCTGCGGCGGAATCTGGATGACCGACAGGCGCACTTCGCCGGGCACGCGCGGGAACTTGTCCTTGTTGGCGGCGAAGTAGGCCTCGGCCTCGGTCTGCGGCACGGTGCGGCGCGGGAACATCTTGCGGCGCAGCTTGTCCATCGAGAGCTGCTTGGTGAGGTCGCCGCGGAACTTGTCGCGCAGCTGGGCCTCGGTCAGTCCTTCGCGCTGGAGCGCCTCCTGGAACTGGGCGTCTCCGCCCAGGCGCTGCTTCTGCTCTTCGATGGCGGCGTCCAGGTTCTGCGCGATCTCGGCGTCGGTGGCCGACACGCCCTGGCGCTTGGCCTCGGCCTGCACGAGCCGGTCGTCGATCATGGCGTCGAGAATGCGGCGGCGCAGCGAGTCCACCTCGGAGCGGGGCGGCTGCGCGCCGGCGCGCTGCAGGAACAGGTACAGCTGCTCCTCGACGTCGCTGGCGAGGATCGCCTCGTCGTTGACCATCGCGGCGACGGCGTCGAGCGCGTCACCACCGGCTTCGCCCGCGGCGGGCGTCGCGGCCGGCGCGGCGGCCGGCGGAGTGGCGGGACGGGCCGCCGGCTTCGCGGGACCCTTGGCGGGCGCGGCGGCGTGGGCGGTGAGGATGACGGAAGCGAGCAGCACCGCGAGGGCGGCCGCGCGACGGACGAACTTCAAGACGGAACCTCCGTGAAAGCGCGGGCGCCGGTGGGGGTGGCGAAACCGCGTGATGAACGACGCTCGTACGCGCGCCGGAACCGGCGCGGGCCTGTATCGTCGCAATGAGTCGGAGCGGGGCGCAGTATAGCCATGGACTCCCGCGCCCTGCACGCAAATATGCCCCTCCCGAGCGGCTATTCCGGCCCGCGGCGCCCTCTTTTCCCTTCGTGGACAACGCTGGGCCGAGCGCGGCCCGCGTTCGTCGCGGCGGCCCTGACGCGGTCCGGTTCGCGGCCGCATGCTGCTGATCCCGATGCCGCCCACCGGCCGTGCCCGCTGTTCGATCCCCGCGGGGAGGCGCGCCGGCGGTGGACCGGAACTCCCCTGTGCGAAGGTGCCATTCGTGAACTCCGACGTGATTCGCAGGCGCATCCTGGCGGTGGCGGCCGTGCTCGTCGCCATCACGATCGCGCTGCCGCGCTTCCTCACGCACACGCCCTACCAGCGGCTCGGCGCCGCCGTATCGAACGGCGTGGTCGAGCGCATCGTCGGGCCGCCGGCCAAGGGACGGCTGCTGCCGGGTGACGCGCTGCTCGCCGTGGACGGCATGCCGCTGGCCGATCCCGCGGTGCGCGATTCGCTGAGCGCGCGCGGCTGGCCGCGCGGTTCGCTCCTGCTCACGGTCGAGCGCGACGGGCGGGCGGTGGATATCGAGATGCCGCCCGTGCGCCTGACCGCGTGGGAGCGGCTGCGCATCTACACGTATCCCATCGCCGCCGTCATCGCGGCGCCCATCGTGGCGTTCCTTCTGGTTTGGCGCCGCCCCGACCTGATGACCGCGTGGGCGTTCCTGTGGTTCGCCGCGCTCCAGGGACTGAGCGTCGTGTGGGGGCTCTACCAGTTTCCGCAGGGTGCGCTCGGGCAACCGACGCAGTGGGTGCTGCGCGCGCACGAATGGCTGTCGTGGATGTACCCGGCCAGCTTCGTGCACTTCATGTCGGTGTTCCCGCGCTCGCGCTGGGAGTCCGGCCGGCGCGGGGCGAGCGCGTGGTTCTGGCTCACGGTGGCCGCCTACGTGGCGCCACTGGTGCTGTGGGTGGCGCTGGGCCGGGACGGCAAGCCGCCGTCCGAAGGGGTGTACAACGCCTACCAGGCCATCGCGCTCACCGTGGGCATCTTCTCGCTGCTCGAGCGCTACGGCCGCAGCGCCCCCGACTGGCGCCCGAGCGGCCACCAGCGCGCGCTCGCGCTGTTCGCCGCGTTCGCCATCCTCACCAGCGCCACGCTCAACCTGGTGGCGTCCAACCCGCGCGTCATGGCGCTCGTGCCCGACTCCACCGCGCGCGTGCTCATCACCAGCATTCTCATCGCGTGGCTCACCGCGCCATTCGTGTTCGCCTACCTGATCGCCGGCGATCCGCTGTTCGATCCACGCCGGCTGATCGTGAACGGGCTGCCCTACGCGCTCATCTCGGGCGTGCTCGCCGCCATCTACCTGGCCATGGTGCTCGGCGGCCAGCGCGTGTTCGCCACGGTCACCGGCGAGCAGGCGCTGGTGTTCAACGTGGTGGCGGCGCTCGTGCTGGCCTTTGCGTTCGCGCCGCTGCGCGAGCGCGTGCAGCTGGCGGTGGACCGCATGTACGGGCGCGACCCGGTCGCGCTGCGCCGCGCGTTGGATCAGGCCGGGCGCGACCTGCTCGGCGCGCTCGACGAGGGCGAGGTGCGCGCGGCGGTCGAGAGCGGCATCCAGCGCGGGCTGCGCCGGCCGCTCGGGATTGCGTGGCCCGAGGGCGCGGCGCCCGCCGTGGCGCCGGACGAGAGCGTGGCCGACAGCGACCGCGCCGCCATCGAGGCGCTGCTGCGCGAGGCCGCCATCCGCCTGGACAACCTCAAGCTGGCCGAGGGGCGCGCCGCCGCCGAGCGCAACGCCGTCGAGCTGCGCGAGGCCGCGACCATCGCCGAGCTGCGCGCGCTGCAGGCGCAGGTGCAGCCGCACTTCCTTTTCAACGCACTCAACGCGCTGGCGTACCTCATCGAGACCGACGCCGCGGCGGCGCAGCGCTTCACCGAGCGGCTCGCCGACATGCTGCGCTACACGGTGGAGGCCGGTAAGAGACCGGCGGCGCTGTTGAGCGACGAGATCGCCTTCGTCGAGGACTATCTGGGCGTGGCGCGCGAACGCTACGAGCAGCCGCTGCACTTCGCGTACGAGGGCGATCCGGGCCTGCTGGGCTCCACCGTGCCGCCGCTGCTGCTGCAGCCGCTGGTGGAGAACTCGCTCAAGCACGGGCTGGCGCCCGACGCCGACGCGCTGCATATGTCGCTGCGCGCGGTCTCCCGCGACGGCTGGCTCGAGCTGGAGTTCGCGGACGACGGCTGCCCCAACGGCGCCAACGCGCCGGGGCTGAGCGTGGGACTGGACAATCTGGAGCAGCGCGTGCGGAGATTCGCGGGCGCCGAGGCCGTGCTGGAGTCGGGCCCGGCCTCGCGCGTGGGAAGCACGGGCGGCGAAGGTTTCGTGGTGCGGATGCGCTGGCCCATCAACGGGGGAGGAATCCGGTGAGCAAGCAGGACACGCTGCGGGTCGTGATCGCGGACGACGAGCCGCGCGCGCGGCAGTTCATGGAGAAGCTGCTGGGCGAGCACGAAGGGGTCGAGGTGGTGGGCGCGGCGCGCGGCGGCGGCGAGGCGCTGACGATGATCGCGCGGCTCAAGCCCGACGCGGCGTTCCTCGACATCCACATGCCCGACCTGTCGGGGCTCGAGGTGGCGCGCCACCTCAAGGGCGACGACGCGCCCATCGTGGTGTTCGTGACCGCCTACGACCAGCACGCGGTCGAGGCCTTCGAACTGGCGGCGCTGGACTACGTGCTCAAGCCCATCCGCCGCGAGCGGCTGGGTGAGACGGTCAAGCGCGTGCGCACCGAAGCCGCCTCGGGCGCGCGGCGGTCGGGCAACGCCGCCGCGGTGCGCGAGGCGCTCGAGAGCGAGCCGCTCGCGCAGAACGCTCAGCCGCTGCACCGCCTGCCGGTGCGGCACCGCCGCGAGGTGAAGCTGCTCGACCTGGCCGAGGTGCCGCTGGTGTTCTCGCGCGACCGCCTGGTGCTGGCGCGCAGCGAGGGCAAGGAGTTCCTGGTGGACTACACGCTGCAGGAGCTGGAGTCGCGGCTGCCCGACGGCATGTTCGTGCGCGTGCACCGCGGCGCGCTGGTGAACCTGGCCGCGATCGAGAGCTACGGCGCCGAGGACGGCGTGCTCGTGCTGCGGCTCAAGGACGGCACGCGCGTCGAGGCCAGCGAGCGGCGCGCGGCGGAAGTGCGGCGCAAGCTGAGGTAGGAGCGGCGAGGGGCCGCGCTACGGCCCCTCGCTCGTCGCGCCCTTGGCGGCGCCCAGCAGCGTGACCTTCCAGCGCCGTCCGGCGGGCGGCGTGTAGCTGCCCTCGGCGGAGGCGATCTTCACGCGCACCTTCTTGTCGGCTCCCGTCGTCGCCACGAAGCGCCAGCGCTTGAACTCGCCGCGCTCGAACGCGTAGCCGTCGCCGGCGTCCTCGTAAAGCGTGCCCTCGGCGTGTCCGTTCGCGTCCGGCGCCACCAGCAGCTCGATCTCGTCGAGCGGGCGCTCGTCCGAGTACTGCATCACCAGACCCAGGGGCACGATCGCGCCCGCGCGCACGTGCAGCGTGGGCAGCAGGTTGGTCTCCGCGCCGGCCACGACCGTTGCACGCGGCCAGCGGCCACTTCGCCCGCCCACCAGGCTGGGGCTGTCCGGCATGGGTTCCGCCCACAGGAGCCGCGCGGCCAGGTCGGCGCCGATCAGGAACTCGTGCTCCACGTTGCGCAGTTCGGTGCGCGCCAGGTCGCCGAAGAACGCCGGGCGCGCGATGGGCGCTCCCGTGCGCGACGCCTCCTCGAAGCAGGTGTACAGGTAGGGCAGCAGCCGGTAGCGCGTCTCGAGCGCGCGGCGGGCGTAGCCCTCGACGATGGGGCCGAAGCTCCACGGCTCCTTGCGCACGTTGCCCGTCTCGGTGTGAGCGCGGGCAAAGGGCAGCAGCGCGCCCAGTCCCAGCCAGCGCAGGTAGTCGTCGCCCGTCACCGGGCCGGCGTACCCGCCGATGTCGGGGCCCGAGAACGGCTGCGCGCTGAGTCCCAGGTTGAGCGCCATGGCGAGCGTCATGTGCAGGTGCTCGTCGTTGGCGCGGTTGTCGCCGGTCCACGTGGCGGCCCAGCGCTGGCCGCCGAGCGCGTTGGCGCGCGACAGCACGAACGGGCGCCGCTCGGGGCGCGCCTTGCGCAGCCCTTCGAACGTGGCGCGCGCCATCTGCTGGCCGTACAGGTTGTGGTAGCGCGAGTGCGGACCGGGCCCGCCCAGTTCGGGGTCGGCTTCGTGGCGGGCGGTGACGGGCGCCGTCTTGCCCTCGACGTTGAACACGGCGGGCTCGTTCATGTCGTTCCAGATGCCGTCGGCGTTCGCGCGCTCGACGAACCGCGCGGTCAGCCCGCCCCACCATTCGCGCGTCGCGCGCCGGGTGAAGTCCGGGAACACGCACGGCCCCGGCCACACGTTGCCCACGAACGGCGAGCCGTCGGGCATCTTGATCCAGTGGTTTCCCGACGTGCCCTGCTCGTACACCAGGTCGCCGGGCTGCTGCTTGATGCCCGGATCCAATATCCACACGCTGCGAAATCCGCGCGAGTGCAGCGTGTCGGCCAGCGCGCGCGGGTCGGCGAATCCGCGCGGGTCGAACGTGAACGGCTTGCGCCGGTCCATGTAGTCGATGTCCATCCACAGCACGTCGCAGGGCAGCGCGCGCGCGCGGAACTCGCGGGCGATGCGCTCCACCTCGGCCGACGGCGCGTACGAGTAACGGCACTGCTGGAAGCCCAGCGCCCAGCGCGGCGGCAGCGGCATCCGGCCCGTCAGCTGCGAGAGTGACGCGAGCACCTCGAGCGGGCTCTTGCCCTCGATCACGACCACGGAGAACGCAGCGCCCTGCGCGCGGAACTCGATGTCGCGCGTCAGGTCCACCGTGATGCGCTCGGGCGTGTCGGCGAGCACGCCGAACGCGCTGCCGTCCGCCCGCACCGCCAGCACCCACGGATGCGACTGGTAGAGCGACGGCGACGTGGAGCTGTAGGCGTACGCGTCGGTGTTCCAGCAGGTGATCGTGCGCCCGTTGCGCACGAGCGGTCCGCCCACTTCGCCGGTGCCGTGCAGCGTGGCGCCGCGCGGCACGTCGAGCCGCACGATGCGCCCACCGTTGCCGTTCAGGAAGCGCGGCACGACACCCGTGGGCGCCGCCAGTGGAGAGCCGGCGCGCGGCTCGGCCAGCATGACGCTGACCGGCGCGCCGTCACGCGTCGCGGCGTCGGCCCAATAGCGGACGATCCCCTCGCCGAGCGACTCGGCGAGAGGATCGGCCTGGGCGGCGGTGGCGCCGAAGAGCGCCAGCGCCGCCTGCAGGTAACGCCACCATGCGCGCATGCCGGTCAGCGCCCCACCCGGAACGCCTCGGGTACCGGCCACGGGATGTTCGCGAGGTTCTCGGGCACCGGCGTGGGCTTGAACACCGTCTTGAGCGAGTCGAGGTAGGCCTCGAAGTGGCGGTTGCGCGCCATCTCGAAGGCGTTCGTCGCCACGCTCTGCACGATTTCGGGCGAGAGCTGCTCGAACTCGCGCGGACCCTGCACCTTGTCGATCAGCTGCAGGATGCGCCACCCGCCGGGCACCGGTTCGGGGCCGGCCCAGTCGCCGGGCGCCATGCGGAGCAGCCGGCCCTGCAGCACCATGTGCTCGGGGTCCTGGCTCGGGAACACGATCACTTCGTCCTTCACCGGCAGCGTGGGATCCGCCATGCGGACGGCGTCGGCCAGCGTGCCGCTGTGCCCGCCGTGCCTCGCGACCGCGGCCACCGCGGAGGAGTCGGCCAGCGTGAGCGACTGCACACGCGCGCGGTCGATCTGCTCGTAGTTGGACTTCATCTGGTCCCACGCGGCGCGCACCGAAGCCAGGTCGGGCGGCGGAACGGACTGCGTGGCGCTGGCGTATTCGCCCTGCGCCAGGAAGCCGTCGAGCTCCGCGCGAATGCGGCGTTCGAACTGCGCGTCCTCGTGCAGGTGGCGCCGCTTGGCCTCGGCGACCGCGATGCGCGTGCGCATCATGCCGTGGATCCACGACTCGATGGAGGGCAGCAGCGCCGACTGCGGCTTGGTCAGCTCGGGGTTCTGCAGGTCGTCGAGCGCGTTGCCGAACGTGTAGCTGCCGCCGTCCCAGGTGGCCAGTGTCTGCGCGCGCTCGGCGGCGCTCGGCGTCCACGGCGTCTCGCCGCCGACGCGGAACTGGGTGAGGAAGCGGAACAGCAGCTGCGGCGCGCCGGTCGTGACCTTGCCGCGGTACGAGCGCTCGAGCGCGACCAGCGTCTGGCTCATGGCCATCATCCGCTTGCGCTGGCGGACGCGCTCGGTGATCGCGGCGAGCTGGGTCTCGAACGGCGGCTGCTCCGCCTTTTCGCGGCCCTTCACGAGCACGAAGAACCAGCCCTGCGGCGTCTGGTATGGGCCGCCCGGCTTGCCCACGGGCAGGTCGCGCAGCGCCTGGTCGATCGGCGAGATGAGCGTGCCCGGCGTGATCAGTCCGATGTTGCCGTTGTTGGGCAGCGCGCCGGGCACGTTGAACCGGGCGGCCATCTCGCCGAACGGCTGGCCGGCGGCGAGCGCCGCCTGGGCAGCGCGCGCCGTGGCTTCGTCCATCAGGTAGACGAGCTGGGCGTCGGCCTTCTGGGCGCCCCAGCTGAACAGCTCGCGCGCCTCGGCTTCGCTCACGCCCACGTCGGGCGGCGCGATGCGGTCGTACAGCGACTGCAGCAGCGCGCGCTCGGCCATCTGGCTCTTCATGAGCCGGAACGCCTCGGTGGTGTCGGTTCCGCGGCTCTTGGCGGCCTGCACGAGCAGTTCGCTCTTCATGAGGTCTTCGAGGCAGGCGGCGCGCGCTTCGAGCGCAACGGCCGAGTACTGCATCTCGTTGCCGCGCGCGGCGCGCTGGAAGTCGGCGACCGTGATCAGCCGGTCGCCCACCTTGGCGACGGGCTTCTGGCCGGGGTCACAACTCGAGAGCAGGATCGGAACGAACAGCGCCACGATCGCGGCGCGCAGGAACGAGCGGTTCACGGAGCCATCCTTTTCGGCGATGACGGTGCGACGAGGGTTGGGAATGGGCCCCAAGTTAGGGCGCGGCCGCGGCGGAGACAAGCGGGCCGCCGCTCGTGTCAGGCCCGGGCCAGCGCCTGCTCGATCGCGTCGGCGGCCGCCGCCGCGCCGCCCTCGGCGCGGACCTCGGCCTCCACCGACCGCGCGCGTGCCGCCGCGGCGCCATCCGCCAGCAGGGCGCCCAGCTCGGCCGCGACGCGCGCCTCGGCCCAGCGCCCGCGCGGCACCACGCGCGCCACCCCCAGCCGTTCGCAGCGCATGGCGTTGTCCGGCTGGTCGTGGCTGTAAGGCATCACGAGCATCGGCCGCCCGGAGGCGAGCGCCTGCCCGGTGGTGCCCACGCCGCCCGCGTGCACGTTGGCGGCGGCGCGCGGGAACAGTTCGGAGTGCGGCGCGTAGGGCACGGCGATCACGTTGCGGCCGTCGGCGAGGCCGGCGCGCTGGTTGATCCCGTCCGGTCCGGTCAGCAGCACGGCGCGCACGCCCAGCCGGCGGGCGGCGGCGGCGGCCACGTCGTAGAACGCTCCGGCGTCGAACACCGCCGACGAGCCGAGCGTGAACACCACGGGCGGAGCGCCCGCTTCGAGGAACGCGGCGAGCGCGGGATCCATGCCGCCGCCCTTTTCGTCGCGATCCCACACGCAGAAGCCCGTCACTGTGGTGTGCGGCGCCCAGTCGGGCTGAGGCGGAGACAGCAGGCGCGAGAACATCGCCAGGTTGCCCGTGGCGGTGAACATCTCGAGCAGCGGGTGGAGCGTGCTGGGCGGCAGGCCGAGCCGGCGGCGCAGCGCGTGCACCGGCTCGAACGAGCGGGCGCTGGCGAACCGCATGATCGAGTAGAGCGCGCCCCACACGGCGGGGTTCCAGCGCTGCGCGGTGCGCGGAAACGGCAGCTGCGGCATCACCGGCGGGTCGAAGCGCGAGAACATCGTCATGGGCTGCAGCACCGAGTGCATTCGCGGCACGCCGAGCTTCTCGGCGGCGAGCACCGCCGACAGCGTGAGCACGTGGCCCACCGCGAGGTCCGCGTCTTCGAAGGCCGCGAGCAGGTCCTCGCAGCTGTCGTCGAGCCGCTCGAGCACGAGCTTCTCGAGTACCCACTGGCTGCCCGTGCGCAGGTCCATCGCGCGGCGCATCACCTGCGTGGGGTCGCCGAAGTCCTCCATGTCCGGGCGCACGGGATGAAACCCCAGGCCGGCGCCGGTGACGCGCTCGCGATAGTACTCATGCGTCGCGATGGCCGGCCGGTGCCCGCGCGCGAGCAGTTCGCGCGCGACGGCGAGATACGGATGCAGGTCGCCGAGCGAGCCGACGGTGGCGAAGACGATGCGGGCCATGCGTGCGATTTTCCGTATGACGGTGGGTTGCCTGTCCGGGCAGGGGCGAGGATGCTGGCCGCGCAGGTTAGAGGATTCCCCGGAGGAATGATGGACGGGCTCTTCGCGCCCGGCAGCGGCGCGCCATGGAAGCAGTGGGGGTTCGACCTCGAATCCAGCGCGGTGGAGCAGATGGTGAACGCCTGCCGCCTGCCCGTCGCCGTGCGCGGGGCGATCATGCCCGACGCGCACCCGGGCTACGGGCTGCCCATCGGCGGCGTGCTCGCCACGCGTGACGTGGTGATTCCGTACGCGGTCGGCGTGGACATCGCCTGCCGGGTCAAGATGACCGTGCTCGACCTGCCGCTGCGCAAGCTCGAGCGCGGCACCGACAAGCTGCGCCGCGCCATCGAGACCGAAACGCGATTCGGGATCGGCGCGCACTTCAGGGAGCGCCGCGACCACGCGGTGATGAGCGACGACTGGTCCGTCACCCACGTGACCGAGCGGCTCAAGGACAAGGCGTGGTCGCAGCTGGGCACGAGCGGCAGCGGCAACCACTTCGTGGAGTTCGGCGTGTTCGAGACCGAACGCGCCGAGTTGGGGCTGGAGCCGGGACGCTACCTGGCGCTGCTCACGCACAGCGGCAGCCGCGGCACGGGAGCGGCGGTGTGCGATCACTACAGCAGCGTGGCCATGGACGCGCACCGGGAGCTGCCGAAGGAAGTGAAGCACCTGGCGTGGCTGTCCCTGAAGTCGGAGGCGGGCGCGGAGTACTGGGCGGCCATGGAGCTGATGGGACGCTACGCCGCCGCCAATCACGCATGCATCCATCGCCACATCGCGGAACACCTGGGCGCCGAGGTGCTGCTGGACCTGGAGAACCACCACAACTTCGCGTGGAAGGAAGTGCACGACGGCGAAGAGCTGATCGTGCACCGCAAGGGCGCCACCCCCGCGGGCGAGGGCGTGCTCGGGATCATCCCCGGCTCGATGGCATCGCCCACGTTCGTGGTGCGCGGACTGGGCGGCGCGCTGTCCATGAACTCGGCGGCGCACGGCGCGGGCCGCCGCATGAGCCGCTCGGCGGCGAAGAAGAAGTACGACTGGAAGTTCGTGATGCCGGTGCTGAAGGAGCGCGGTGTCGAGCTGATGTCGGCGGGACTCGACGAGGTGCCCATGGTCTACAAGGACATCCGCAAGGTGATGGGCGACCAGGCCGACCTGGTCGAGCCGCTCGCGACGTTCCAGCCGCGCCTGGTCAAGATGGCGCCCGCCGGCGAGAAGCCGGAGGACTGAGCGCCGTCGCTCAGGCCGGGCGGCCGATCGAGTCGCGGTGCGCCCACAGCCCGGCGCCGCCCGTCCGCGCCTCGCGTTCGGCGGCGCGGAACTCGTCCATGTAGCGGAAAGGGTACTGGGTGTAAGCGAACCCGTAGCCCCGGCGAACCACCTCGAGGTTCACGAACGTGCCGTCCTCGAGCCGCAGGTAGGCCAGCGTGCGCCGGAACCGGTCGCGCCGCGTCTGGTCGTACTCGAGCCGCACGAGCTTGCCCTCAACGAGCGACTCGGTGAACGCCGACGCCTGGCGCCCGAAGTACTCGACCGGCTTGCTCGGGTGGTGAACTTCGGGCGTGTCCACGCCGATCAGGCGCACGCGCTCGCCGCCGTCCAGCACCACCGTGTCGCCGTCGATCACGCGCTCGCAGCGGCGGAAGCCCGCGGGCACGGGCGCCAGTGGCGCGGACGGCTGCCCGGAGTTCGGCCGGGCGCGTGCGGTGCGCCGGCGCTCGGCCGGCCGCTCGTCGCCGCAGCCCGCGACGAGAGCGAGAAGCACGAGCAGCGCCGCCAGCCGCCGCACGCAGCTCACGAGGAGGGTTTGGCGGGCGCGCCCGGTTTGACCGCGCCCTCGGCCGCCAGGTTGAGCGCCGCGAGCATGTCGCGCGTGCGGTTGAGCAGCACCAGGTCCTCGCCGCGAATGCGCAGCCCGAACTCGCGGCCGCTGAAGAACTCGGCCTGGAACGAGAGCTGGCCCACCACGCTGGCGATCTCGCCCGGCTTGAGCGGTCGGCGCAGCGTGACCTCGGCCACGTTGTGGAACACCTTGAGGCTGTCCACCAGCGCGGGCGCGTTGCGCGGCCCGCGGCCCAGCACGCGCAGCCGGCGCAGCTCGACCAGCGCCACCGCGGCCGGAGGCAGCTGGCCGAAGCGGTCCATCAGCTCGAGCGTGAAGTCGTCCACCGCCGCCTCGTCGCGCGTCTCGGCCAGGCGGCGGTACAGCGCCAGCTTCTCGTGCTCGTCGGGCACGTACTCGTCGGGCAGGAACGCGCTCCAGTCCGTGAGCAGGCGCGGCTCGGGCGCGAGCGCCTCGATCTCACCCTTGAGCTCGCCCACCGCCTGCTCGAGCAGCTTCACGTACAGGTCGAAGCCCAGCCCCATGATGTGGCCGTGCTGTTCGGGCCCCAGCATGTTGCCGGCGCCGCGGATCTCCATGTCCTTGAGCGCCACCTTGAATCCCACGCCCAGCTCGTCGAACTCCTCGATCACGCGCAGGCGCTTTTCGGCGTCCTCGGTGAGCACGCGGCGGCTGGGCACCATCAGGTACGCGAACGCGCGGTGGCTGGAGCGCCCCACGCGGCCGCGCAGCTGGTACAGCTGCGCCAGCCCGAGCGTGTCGGCACGGTCCACGACCAGCGTGTTCACGGTGGGAATGTCGAGCCCCGACTCGATGATCATGGTGGCCACGAGCACGTCGAGCCGGCCTTCGGTGAAGTCGAGCATGACGCGCTCGAGCTCGGTGTCGGTCATCTGGCCGTGCCCGACGCCCACGGACACCTGCGGCACCAGCTGCTGCAGCATGGTCGCCGTGTTGTAGATGGTCTCGACGCGGTTGTGCACGAAGAACACCTGCCCGCCGCGGTCGATCTCGCGCAGGATGGCGTCGGTCACCACTTCGGGGTCGAACTCCATCACCTCGGTGTGCACGGGCAGCCGGTTCTGCGGCGGCGTCTCGATGACGCTCATGTCGCGCGCGCCGGCCAGCGACAGGTTGAGCGTGCGCGGGATCGGGGTCGCGGTCATCGCCAGCACGTCCACGTTTCGCGTGAACTGGCGGATCTTCTCCTTCTGCGCCACTCCGAAGCGGTGCTCTTCGTCGATCACCACCAGCCC
>JADLGX010000131.1 GCA_020849095.1 Candidatus Eiseniibacteriota bacterium | reverse complement strand
GTCGTTCGGACCGCCTCGGGCCTGATGTTCATCTCGGCCGCGACCGGTACTGGCATCCCAGTCGTGCCAGGGGTGGACGGCGGGCTGCTGCGCATATCGCCCAGCGGAGAGCGCATCGCCTTCAGTGGTACACACAATGGCAGGAGCGCGTTGTACATCTACGATCGCACCACCGGACGCACACGGCTCGCGACACCGGATTCACTGCTCGTTGGCAATCTGTCCTGGGGGCCCAGCGAGGACCGGCTGGTCGTGATCGCCGGCTCAACTCATCAGTACGGCGTCATGCTCGTGGACTCTTCAGGCGTGCCGGTTCGAATGCTGGCCCAGGGTTGGAGCGAGTACCGGGGAGTCGATTGGGCACGCGATGGGGCACGCGTGCTCTTCGAGGCGACCAATCCCGGTGGCAGGATCGCCGTCATGGTGACCGACACTCTCGGCGCGACGCCACGAGAGGTGGCGAACTCCGTCGATGGAGCGTGCTGGTCGCCGAATGGCGACGTCATCCTGTACGCGGCACCGACCGAGGAGGGCCACAGCACCACCCTCACGATGCTTCGGCTCGCCGATGGAACTCGCGAGCGGCTGTTTCGATGAGGTGGGGCGAGAGCATGGCCAGCCCGAAGCCGGTTCTGCGTCCGGACCTGAATCACGCGTGGCTCGACCTTGGCGGGTGCCGTGTGAACCATGAGCCTGCGCCTCAGGGTGAATGCCCATAAGGTGACAGGATGTGAATGGTCCATGAGGACCAGTGGGGCGATCGAACCTGGTCCACGTAGAGTGGGACCGGCGGAATGCGATCGACTGCCCCCTTCAAAGTGGGGGTTGCGACTGAGCCAACCGGCGCGCGCGAAGCGCGCCTCCCACTGGAGGGCTGAATGCGAGTCGGGGTATTCCTCGTGGTGATCGCGTGTGTCTTCGCTGGAGCCGCCGCTGCAGAGGAGGGGCGCCAGCCGGAAGTGGGGAGCTGGGTGCTCGGTGCGCCGCTGTTCAGCGTATCGAGGTCGAACGCCGAGTTGACGGTGGGAAGACGAGTCTCGCCGCGCAGCGAGGTGCTTGCCTTCGTCGCCGTCAGCGCCTCGAAGGGCGAGCAGGACACGGACCTGAATGGGGTGACGCAGGTCCCCTACCGCTATTCTCCGCCGGACGGGTTCTCCGTCGAGATCGGGCCGGGCCTTCGGCGATACGTCCAGCCCTCGGCGAACTTCTCCGCCTTTGGTTCGTTGCTGGTAACCGGGCGATTCTCCAAGAGCACGGTGCGGGATGTGCAACTGCTGGGCAGACTGGCGACGCGCACGAGAACGCGCGGCGCATCCGCCTCATGGTCGTGCGGTGGGGAGTACTTCACGCCCTGGTCGGCGTCCTTCGCGGTCGAGAGCGAGATCGTTCGAGCGGACTTCAACGACGAGCGGACCGAGCAGGAGGGCTTCGACCCGGTGGGCCCGGTGGTCGTAAGTACCTGGACCCTGAAGGGGATGGTCCATGTCGCGCCGCAGGTGTTGCTGCGGGTTCACTTCTAGCGGGTCGGTTGCCCGTGGTGGCGTGACGAGTGGGTCGCATCGGTCCAAGCTCACCCAGGCGGACTCGCGGAGGGCGTGATGCGCGGCGATGAAGGGCTGGGAGGGGAGAGCGGTGACGGTGGGGGCACGGTAGCCGCAGTCGCGACCGCGAGGCCCCATCCCCATGCCGTATCAGGCAGCTATCGCCTGCGTCTCGACTGGACGAGCGGCGTGCTTGGAGCCGGCGGCCAGCACGTAGATGAGCGGGAGCCCGAGGAGCCGGAGCAGCGGCAATGAGAGCATGAGCCAGGCCGTCCCGGGGTTTCGGTACGTGGCGCGCGTGTTCGATGCGAACAGGCGGAGAAGCTCGTCCATCTCAGGTGCGACAAAGGCGAGTACCACGAGCAGGAACAGCGCGGTTGAGAGCGCAAGCGATCGGCCTGCCATGGGAGCCTGAGAGACGCGGCTTCGAAACACGCGATTGCCAGCTATCGCGGATCCACCGATCAGCGCCATCGAGATCAACGTGAGCGCAAGCGCAAACCCGTATGCGTCCTCCGCACGCTCTCCGAGGGCGAGGACGACTGCATTCCCGATCAGCGTGTTGACCACAGCGGTCAGGGCCCACCCGACAGCCAGAGCGAATAGCAGCCCTACGACCACGAAGTGCTTGATGGCAATCCCGAGCACGAGCTTTTCCTTTCGCCAGAGGGGGAGCTGGCCGCTTTGAATCCGGGCCGCGCGTTCTGGTATCGGCTGCCAGGGTGGCATCGTGCACCAAGTCCTTGGGACGGAGACCGGTAGCCGGTGACCTCGTCGATGTAGGCCGTGCGATTGGGCGGCAGTATCCAAAATGCCCATTGCTTTCACTAGGCCCGAAACCAATAGTCCTGACCGAGCGCACGGGCTGCCGTCCCCCCATCGGAAACCCGCCGAGCAGAATGTCGTTTCATTGTTCCAGCGACTCAGCGAGGAGTGGAGGCGGAATGCAAGGTCGCGCGCGGCTTCGTCAGGGCGTCCTGCTGTTCGTCGTCTCCCTGATCGTTCTCGGGGCAGGATCGTGCCGGTCGTATGTGACCCGGTCGATCTATCGCAGTCCGGTCATCTCCGAGGTTCTCGCGTTCCCCACGACGCTCGGCGCGGCCGAGTCGACCATGATCACGGTCTTCGCGACGGATCCCGACGGTGACTCGCTCGTGTACGACTGGTCTGCGTACAACGGGCTTGTCATGAAGGGCCATCCCGGGCAGCACGACGTCTACGGCACCCGCAGCTCGTCGATGGTTTTCTACAGCCCGGTGAGCTGGTCCTATGACACCGCTTTCGTCTGGTGCGGTGTGCGGGACGAGCGGGGCGGCAGCGACAGCCGCCAAGTCACGATCCTCTTCCACCACTGATCGCGGAGAGCGCATGCCGAGAGGGTTCGTGTTCTTGATCGTCGGATGCCTCGCCTTTGCCGCTCCGGGCGTGGCCAGCGCCGCGCGAGTCGAGGTGCTGCTCGACTTTCCGCTGCCCGCCCGCGACGTCGGCAACTCGGAGTTGGGTGTCGGCGCTGGCGTGAGTGTCACGAGCATGCCGGACAAGTACGTCGGAGTTGGCGTGGACCTCGTCTACCACTACTGGCCGGCCTCGGCGGGTTTCACGGGGGCATTCGATCGCTACCTGAGGACCAGACGCTATCAGGCGCTCGAGGGCGACACGTGGGCGTTCACGACCGTCGCGTTCACGCCGCATCTCGTACTGCAGGCTCCCATGGGTTCGCGCTTCACCCAGCGCCTGCAGGTGGGTGCCGGCGTCTATCGGCTGAATCGAAATATCGACTATCAATGGTCGCCGGGCACCCCGTGGGTCATCGGGCCGGGGACCGGGAACATCTCGGCCGTGCCCGGCGCCTATGGCACGCTCGGCTTTGACTACCGCGATACGTCGGCGATTTCGGTGGGAGTGGAGGCGACGTTCCAGTACTTGTGGATGCACGACAAGACCATGCAGGGATACCTCGACCTGCCGGACTTCACCGCGCTCACGGCGGGACTGCGAGTTGGCTTCGGAAGGTAGCGAGACTGCTTCAGGCTCCGCCGCCGCCCTGCACCACCCTCATCCCGCTCTTCCGCACGCGCCGCATCAGCAGCAGCGCGTCGAGACCCGCGGCCGCATACAGCGCCACCAGCGGCTCGATGGGCACGCGCAGGCGCAGCGATCCCCAGTACACGATCGCGCCCAGCGTGAACGCCCCAATCACCAGCAGCGGCAGTGACAGGTACAGCGCGCGCGGGCCGCGCAGCGTCGAGATTGCGCCCCAGAGGGCGAGCGGTAGCGCCACCAGCGACCACAGCAGCAGCGGGTCCACCAGTCCGCGCAGGCGATCCACCGGTGAGCCGCCCTGCTGCCAGCTTCCGGTGCCGCCGCCCTCGCTGGTCAGCCGCCAGAAGCGCCCCAGCTTGGCGGCGGCCATCTGGCCCCACTGCCCCGTGCGCGACATCAGGAACTCGCGCGCCATGGCTCCGGAGCGCGCGTCGACTTCGTGCTCCGAAAGCCCGCGAAACTGCGTCGCGTAGGGCTCGAGCCCGTACACGCTGGTCGCTCCGCCGCGCTGTGCGGGGTCGTCCCACACGATGGGATTGTTGGCGTCCAGCAGCGATCGGCCGCCGCCGGTGGTCACGGGCACGAACTCACCCAGGCGCGCGCCGT
>JADLGX010000130.1 GCA_020849095.1 Candidatus Eiseniibacteriota bacterium | reverse complement strand
CGAGCAGCGCATAGGTTCGCGCGCCGTTGCCGCGGCGCGCCAGCGGCACGCCCAGCACGCGGGCGCCGATGGCGAGTCCGCAGAGGAAGGCGGCGGCCACGGTGGCGACCGAATGAAGCGAACTGCCAAGGACATAGGCGAGTTGCTTGGACCAGACGATCTCGTAGAGCAGCCCGGCCGCGCCGGAGGCGAAGAAGCACAGAGCCGCCCAGAGGGGCAATGACGAACGGCTCGAGGGGCTGCGGGATTCCTGGGCCATGCGGGCAATACTCCGGATCGGGTCGGACTCGGTCGGTGGCCGACGGCGCACCCCGCGGGGAATGTGCGGCACCACGGGGTGCGGATGCCAGAGGAGAAGTGGCGCGGCGCGCGCGAGCTTTCAGCGCGAGAACACGTCCCCGTAGCGCCCGTCCCGCATGAGCGCGATGACCGTGCCGTCGTCCAGCACCAGGTCCACGCAGCGCGGGACGACGCGCGGCTGCAGCTCGGGCAGGTACACGCGGTCGATGTGCACCACGGCGGCCGGGCTCGAGAACGCCGCGGCGCCCACCTGGCCGCCGAAGTGGTCGCTGCGCCCGAACGCCACGTGCAACCCGAGCTTCTCGTCGAGCAGGATTTCGCCCACCGGCAGCACGCCGAGGTCGGCGAGCACGCCCAGCCCCAGTTCGGCGATATTGCCGTACGCCGGCTCGCGCTCGAGCCACGCGGCCTGCTCGGCGGCCGCGGCGCCCTCGCCGCTCACGCGGAGCGCGCGGTTGCCCTCGATGTGAAAGAGCGCCACGTCAGGCCCGAACTGCACGGGCAGCACGCCCCGCGTCGCGCTCGGCTCGCCCGCCACCTCTCCTTCGTAGGGCACGATGTAGGCCTCGCCCGACGGCAGGTTGCCCGCCATGCCCGGCGTCTCGAGCGCGCCGTCCGACGCGTGGCCCGTGCGGTGGCGAAGGTCCAGCGTCAGCTCGTGCGTGTCGCGCCCGTCCACCTCGAACCGCAGTTCGGCGCGCGAGGAGCGGTCGAGCAATACCTTCAGGATGCGAACGCGGCGTTTCACCTCGCCGTAGTCCAGACGCAGCGCCGGGATCATCGAGGAGGCGAAGCCCGGCATGGTCGCGGCGCGAAAGCGATGCGTGCGCGCGAGCAGCTTGAGCGGCGCGGTGGCGGACAGTTCGGTGGGGGCGAGGATCACCGAGTGCGCGGCGACGACCTCTTCCGTCGGCTCGCCGCGCGCGGTGTCGAGCGCGCCGGCGTGCGCGGGCAGCGAATCCGGCGTCACCCGCACGAGCGACGCGGGCAGGTCGCCGTTGTTGGTTCCCACGTGACGGTACGCGTACAGGCTCACGTCCATCCCGAGCGTCTCGCGATGCGCCGCCAGCGTGACCGCCCACTCGGCCGCCATCGCGCGCCGCGCGGCCCAGTCGGGATGGTCGGGCAGGCGTTCGTCGGGCAGATCCACGAGGATCGCCAGCCGCCGGTCGGCGGAGGTGGGGGCGAAGACGCGCTGGATGAGCGCGATCAGTTCCTTCGGCTCGAGACGTGGGGTGGTCATGCTCTCTCCCGGTGGGCTCCCCCGGAGCGATGCTCGTCCGGAGGAAACTTGGTCGGCTGGTCCGCGCACGATAGCCCCGCGGCAGGCACCGGCCAATCGGCGGCGCCTGCCGCGCTCGTGGCGCCGTGTTGGGCTAGGATGCGCCCACCCCTCGCGACCCGATCACGTTTCTCCCGGCTCGCCTCCTCCGAGACCTTTCTTGCGCATGACCCGGTCGATGCTCGTCACCGCCGCCCGATACGCGCTCTTCGCTGCGCTGCTGTTCTTCGCCGCGACGATCCGCGAGGCGCCGTCGTCGGTGGTGGACCAGGCGATCATCTGGCTGCCCACCGGCGTGGCGATGGCCGGGCTGTGCCTGCTCGGGCTGCGCGCGTGGTGGGTGGTCGGGCTGCTCGCCCTGACGCAGCGGCTGCTCGGCGGATACGAGTGGAGCGTGGCCCTGCCGGCCGTGGCCGGCAGCAGCCTCGAGGCGGTGCTGGGCGTGCTCATGCTCCGCCGGCTCGGTTTCGATCGAGCGGTTGCGCGGTTGCGGGACGTCGCCGCGCTGCTCGCGGCGGCGGCCGTCGCTCCCCTGGGCAGCATCCTGTGCTCCTACCTCGGACGGCTGTACCTCTGGTCGAATCCGGACATGCCGTTCTACTCGGGTTGGGACGGCTGGTGGCGCATGAACGCGCTCGGTGTGCTGACCGTGGTGCCGGTCGCCCTCGTCTGGTTCGGCATTCCGCGCCGCGAAGTCACGCCGCGCCTGCTGCTCGGGGCGGCGCTCGCGCTGGCCGGCATTCCCCTGGTGCTCGGCTCGGCCATGGTGCTGGTGCCGCCGGGAACCGCCGGCATCCTGTGGCTCAATCTGGTGTTCGGACCCATCGTGCTGTACGCAGCCGCGCGCTTCGGCATGCGCGGAGCGACGCTCGCGAGCACGCTCGCGGCCCTCGTGGTGGCCGTCGCCACCACGCGCGGATACGGGCCGTTCCTCGATGTCGCCCGTGAGCAGCGGCATGTGTCCATCCAGCTCTTCGAGCTCATGTTCGTCGCGCTGCCGCCCGCCTTCGGCGCGCTCATCGCGGAACGCCGGGCCGCGCAGGACCGCGGCGTGCGCAGCGACGAGCTGCGGCGTTCCATCCAGTCGGCGCTGCCGGACATCACCTACCAGCTGCGCCGCGACGGTACCTGCCTGGACATCGCGGTGCCGCCGGGAATGACGTCACCCGCCCCGCGCGAACTGCTGCTCGGCCGGTCGGTCTTCGATCTGGTGCCGCCGGCGCAGGCAGCCGTCTTTCGGGACGCGATCGAGCGGACGCGCGCGGACGCGGCGCCCGCGCTGCTGGAGTACGAGATCGAAGTGGCGGGGCGGCGGCTCGTGCGCGAAGCCCGTTGCGTGGCGCACGGAACCGACGAAGTGCTGGTCGTGGTCCGGGACATCACCGACCGCAAGTGGGCCGAGGGCACCATGGTGTTCGAGGCGCGCGTGCTCGAGCTGGTGGCGGCGGGCCGATCCCCGGCCGAGGTATTCGAGGCGATCGTGCGCGGCATCGAAGCGCTGACCCCGGGCGGGCGCTGTTCGATCATCGTGCTCGACGGCAGGCACATGCACGTGGCCATGGCGCCGTCGCTTCCCGGCGGGTTCAATGCCGCCGTCGAGGGACTCGAGATCGGTCCGATGGTCGGTTCGTGCGGAGCCGCGGCTTCCACCGGGCGCGTCGTGGTCGTGCGCGACATCGGAACGAGTCCGCTCTGGGCGCCCTATCGCGACCTGGTGCTCGGCTTCGGGCTGCACGCCTGCTGGTCGGTGCCGATCCGCGATTCGAACGGCGCCGTGCTCGGAACCTTCGCCGTCTACTACGGCGAGCCGCGCGAGCCCGATGCCCGGGATCTCCAGTTGGCCGAACGCGCCGGCGCGCTCGCCGGCATCGTGCTGGAGCGCGAACAGCGCAGCGGGGCGCTGCGCCGCAGCGAGGACCTGCTCGCCTCGATCAACCGCAACGTGAAGGAGGGCATCTTTCGTTCGTCGCGCGAGGGACGCGCGCTGTACGCCAACCTCGCGCTCGCTCGCATGTTCGGCTTCGAGACCCCCGAGGAACTTCTCGGATTCTCGTTCGCGGATGCCGTCGCCGATCCCGAGCGCGGGTTCGAGCTTGCGAACATCGCCCGCGAGCACGGCCAGTGGCTCAACGAAGAGGTGGAGTGCCGGCGGCCGGATGGGAGCACCTTCTGGGG
>JADLGX010000129.1 GCA_020849095.1 Candidatus Eiseniibacteriota bacterium | reverse complement strand
CTGCTCCGGCGCTCCGTGCAGCCGGCGGACATCGACGAACTCGGGCACGTGAACAACGGCGTGTACGTGCGCTGGGTGCAGGACGCCGCGACCGAGCACTGGGGCGCCGCCGCCGATCCCGCCGACCAGGCCGCGCTGGCATGGGTGGTAACGCGCCACGAGATCGATTACCTGCGCGCCGCGCTCCCCGGCGACGGCATCGCCATCGAGACGTGGATCGGCCGCTGCGTCGGCCGGGACTTCGAGCGCCACACCGAAATCTTCCGCGAGCGCGACCACAAGGTGCTCTGCCGCTGCCTGACGCTCTGGTGCCCGATCGACCGCGCGACGGGCCGGCCCACGAAGGTCAGCGACTCGGTGCGCGAGCGGTTCTCGGTGGCCGAAGCGGGCTGACGCGGGGCGGCCGGAAGAATGCGAAACGGGCGGCGCTCCGCGAAGAGCGCCGCCCGCTTCTCGTTGGGTTGCCGCTACCAGATCCGCGCGCGAAGCTCCTGCTTGCGCACCATCTCGTCGCCTTCCTTGCAGCCGAACGCCCGCGCGAACTCGTCCAGGTTGGACAGCGGGCCGTTCACGCGCCAGTGCGCGGGCGAATGCGGGTCGGTGAGCACGCGCGTGCGCAGCGCCTCGTCGCGCATGAGGCTGCGCCACACCTGAGCATAGGCGAGGAAGAAGCGCTGCTCCGGGGTGAACCCGTCGATTCGTCCCGCCGGCCTGCCTCCCTGCGCCTTCTGGAACGCCGCGTACGCGAGCGCGATGCCGCCCAGGTCCGCGATGTTCTCGCCCAGCGTGAGCTTGCCGTTCACGTGCAGCGAGTCGAGGACCGTGTAGGCGTTGAACTGCGCCTCGACCTGGTCCGCGCGCGCCTTGTAGTTCGCCGCGTCCTGTGCCGTCCACCAGTCGCGCAGGTTGCCGTTGGCGTCGAACTGCCGGCCGCGGTCGTCGAAGCCGTGCGTCATCTCGTGCCCGATGACCGCGCCGATGGCGCCGTAGTTGGCGGCGTCGTCCCAGTCCGCGTCGTAGAAGGGAGGCTGAAGGATGCCGGCGGGAAAGTTGATGCTGTTGAACGTCGGGCTGTAGAACGCGTTCACCGTCGGCGGCGTCATGTTCCACTCGCCGCGGTCGACGGGCTGGCCGATCTTGGCGAAGTTGCGCGCCGTTTCGGCCTTGCGGGCGCTGAGGCGGTTGGCGAACCACGAGTCGCGCGAAACCTTCACGCCGTCGTACTTCCGCCACTTGTCGGGAAAGCCGATCTTGTTCGAGAACGCGTCCAGCTTGACCCGCGCGGCCGCCTTGGTGGCGTCGCTCATCCAGTCCAGCGTCACGAGCCGGTCGGCGAGCGCGGACTCGAGGTTGCGCACCATCACCAGCGCGCGTTCGCGCGCCTGCGGGGTGAAGTGACGGGCCACGTAGGCCTGCCCGAGCAGGTCGCCCAGGTCGCCGTCGGTCGCGCGCAGGCAGCGCTTCCAGCGCGGCTGCTGCGCGCGCGCTCCGCTCATGCGGCTGCTGAACGCGAAGTCCTCGTCCGCGAACGCCTGCGTCAGCGTGGGGGCGGCGTCCTCGAGCACCTTGAACCGCAGGTACGCCTGCCAGTCGGCCAGCGGCGTGGCGGCGATGAGCCGGTCGAGCCCGCGGAAGAAGTCGGGCTGTCCCACGTTGACCGAGTCGAGTCCCGCGCGCCCGCGGCCGGACAGGTACGCGCTCCAGCCAAAGCCGGGAGCGAAGGCCGCCAGCGAATCGAGCGGCAGGAAGTGATACGTGGCGTTGGGATCGCGGCGCTGGACGTTGTTCATCGAGGCGCGCGACAGCGCGGTCTCGATCGCCACGACCCGCGCGGCGGCGGACCGGGCCTCGGCTTCGGGCGTCCCGGCCAGGGCCAGCACGCGAGCGACGTGCCCCTCGTAGGCGCGCAGCAGCGCGACCGACAGCGAGTCCGTCTTCAGGTAGTAGTCGCGGTCCGGAAGCGAGATGCCGCCCTGACCGGTATTGGCGATGTTGCGCGCGCTGTTCTTGATGTCCGGGCCCGCGCCGAAGTTGAACAGCACGCCGCGTACGCCGTGCGAGTGCAGCCACGCGGCCTGCGCCGCCAGGTCGGCGTTCGACTTCATGTCCGCGATGCCGGAGAGCAGCGGCTGCACGGGGGTGAATCCCGCGCGCTCCGCCGCGGCGGAGTCCATGCAGGCGGAGTAGTACGCGCCGATCATCGCGGTGGGGGAGCCCGGCTTGGCCGACCGGTCACGCGCGGCCGATTCGAGAATGGCGCTCAGCGCCAGCTGGTTGTTCTCGGCCAGCTGGGCGAACGAACCCCAGGTGGGGTTGGCCGCGGGAATGACGGCGGTGCGCTTCCAGCCGCCGCTCGCGAACTGGTCGAAGTCGCGGCAGGGCGAACAGGTGGTGTCGAAGTGGGCGCGGTCGAACACGGCGGGCTTCTGGCCGGCGGCCGCAGCCGGTGTGGCGAGCAGCAGCGCGAGCGCGGCGCTGGCGAACAGGCGGGTGACGTTCATGGCGTGGCATCCTCGGAGCCGAGGGGGGGAGTGCATCCGGCGGAAGGGGACCCGCCGGAAAGCGGCGAACGCCGCAGGCTAGCGCAGAGCCCGCGGCGAGGCACGCGGGGCGCGCGTGTTCACGACGGGCGCGCCGCCCGGCGGGACTGGCGCGAGCCGATCAGCGGATCAGCGCGTCAGTCGCAGCGCCAGCGAGCCGCGCCATTGCGATGCCGAAGCCCCGGCGAGGTGCGCGGCGTTCTCGCGCCATTCTCGGCCGCCGCGCAGCGCCACGTCCACGCCCGACGCGGGCCACCAGCGCACTTCGCCCTCGACCGTCCGCTCGCGCTCGGGCACGCCGGCGAGCGAGCCCGGATCGGGAACCGGATCGCCGGGCACGAACGCGTCCGCCACCTTTTCCTCGCCGCGCTCGCTGCGCGCGCCGAACACCGAGAGCTGCCAGTCCACCGTGGGATCGGCGCTCACGCGCAGCCGCAGCCGCCGCGACCCCGGACCCTCGGGATGGCCGAGCGGGCGGTCCTGCGCGGTGAACGCCCGCCCGTAGAACGAGGAGTAGACGTAGCGCGAAAGCCACGTGTACTCGGCGTTCCAGGTGACGCGCCGGTCGAGCATCTCACCCGCGCCGTCCCAGCCCGCCTGCCAGCCGTACTTGTTGGGAAACGCCGCCGAGCGCGCGTGCACGTCGTCCAGCAGCAGCTCGCCGTACACGCGTGAGCCGTCGGCGATTCGCACCGACGCGTCGAGCGACAGCAGCACGTTGTTGCGCGTCTCGCCCGGCGTGTCGCGCGAGTCCTGGTCGAGCAGGCGCTGGACGAGCGAGTAGGGAATGACGCCCGCCACGTAGAGCCCCTGCCAGCCGCTCGAGCGATACCGCGCCGCCTCGCTGATCGCGACGCGCGCCCAGTCGCGCACCTGCCACTCGAGCCGGTGCGCGGCCAGCTGCTCGCCCCGGCCCGGGTGAACGGTCGCGTCGAACAGGAACAGGTCGGCGCGCAGCGGCTCGATGCGCGCATGCATCATCAGGCCCGCCAGCGGCGCCGCGGTCTTCGAGAGCAGGAGCGAGGACTCGTCGCCCGGGCCCCAGTGCCAGCGGCTGCGCCCCAGCTGCACGCTCCACGCTCGCTCCACCGTGTAGGCGAGGTAGCTCTCTTCGGTGCCCACCGCGAAGTCGGTGCCGTCCACGAGCGCGTCGCTGTACTCGCGCACGCCCGCCAGTTGCCCCATGTAGACGTGCGCGAAGGCGAACCAGCGGTCGAGCTGCGCACCGCCGCGCAGGTGGACGCCGGAGCCGTCCTCCCAGCGTCCGGCCCCGGAGCCGTCCGCCCGCGTCCACTCGCGTTCGCCTTCGAGCCCGGTGGACAGCTCGAGGCGCGTGTCTCCCGGCCACTCGCGCTGGAAGAGCCGCGGAGTCGCGCCGGGGATGGCGTCAGCCGGGGCGGGGTCGTTCCAGCGCCGCGCCCGCTCGATCCGGCGCAGGGCGATGCCGCGCGCCCCGGAGGGCAGGGGAGAGCCCGCGCCGTCCCCCCGCAACTCGTGCCACTGAAGCGGGCGCGCGTTCAGGTGCGGCAGGCGCACGCGCGAGGAAGCGGGCTCGTACAGTTCGAGCACGCGAAGCTCGGCCTCGAGCGGATCCCCCACGGGAAGAAACTGGTGGGGAGCGGACGAGGCCGGCTGGAACGCCGCCGGCAGCAGGCACAACGCCAGCGCGGCGGCGAGCGACGATGGGCGCGGGATCATGGCGCGATGCTAGGGAGAGCCGCGTGATCCTGCAATCCTGCCGGCGCCGGACCGGCGCACCGGCCCGGGAGATTTGACCCGCCCGGCCGGCGGCGCGTAACGTCGCCCGCCTCATTCCGGCAAGGGCTTTTCGACTGTCCGTGACCGCCCCGGACGATCACACCCCCTCGCCGCGACTCACCTTTCGAAGGAGGCCCGCATGCGTCCCGGCAATCCCGAGGCGCTTTCCCAGCCCTACGATCCCGCCCGCATCGAACCCGCCCGCTACCAGTTCTGGGAGCAGCAGGGCGTGTTCCAGCCGCGCGAGACCGGCAAGGACCCCTT
>JADLGX010000128.1 GCA_020849095.1 Candidatus Eiseniibacteriota bacterium | reverse complement strand
TCGCCCATGATCTCGGGGGCGAACTGCGACATGCGCATGTCCATCTCGGCCACCATCTCCATCATGGGCAGCCGGACGTGCTCGTCGTACTCCGCGCGGTGCTGCTCGAACCACTCGCGCTTGTTGTTGCGCGCGAGCGCGCGCAGGAACTTGAGCGAGGCGTCGGTGAAGTAGCTCATCGGTACGGACTCCCTGGCAGGGGCGTGACGCGGGGACGATCGGTGAGGCGGGCGGGATACTAACGCACGCGAGCGGGCCCCGGCAGAAGGTTCACCGGGGCCCGTGTGCATCCCGCTGTGGTCGCCGCTCAGTGGAGCAGCACCGCGCGCTGCGTGAGCTTCACGCCCGGAGCTTCCATGCGCAGGTAGTAAATGCCCGCCCGCAGGTCCTGCGCGTCGAGCTGGGCCGTGTACCGGCCGGGCTCGCATTCACCATCCACGAGCCGCGCGACTTCGCGCCCCTGGATGTCCACCATCGAGATCCGGATGTGGGCGCGAACCGGCAGTGCGTAGGAAACGAGTGCCCGGTTGACGAACGGGTTGGGTGCCAGCGGGGACAGCGCGAACGCCGACACCGAGGCGCCGCGCGTCACGGGAATGCCCGCCGACGTGAAGGCGCTGCCGTCCCCGAGCGTGCCCTGCAGCCGGTACCATGTGGTCCTGCCGGCCGCGGACTCGCGGTCGAGAACGAAGCTGCGGTCGCCCGCATGTTCGATCGCCGCGTTCACCGCGGTCCACTCGCCGCTCTCGGCGGCGCCGCGCTGCGGTGCCAGCGTGGAAGGCAGCGCGGTCTTCCACTCGACGAGCACGCCGTCGTCCGTGGCCTGCGCTCGGAACAGCTCGAGCAGGGTGGGGACGGGAGGCGTCGTGATGGTGAAGGGCGCGTCATTCAGGTCGGAGGCCGTATTGCCTGCGCCGTCGGCCACATCGACACGAATGAACGCGTTCATGATGGCGGCCGGCCCGGTGATGGTCCATGTGTAGTGCCCGGAGTTGGGCACGCCGGTGGCGATGGCCTCCCACGGCCCGAGCGGACCATTGCGCGAAAGCCGCAGCGCGACCGACGAGATGCCGCTGTCGTCGCTGGCGTCCCAAGTGATCTCCAGCGGCAGGCCGGCAAAGACCTCCTCGCCGCCGTTGGGGGAGAGCACCTGGACGGCAGGCGGCGTTTCATCCATGGATGTGCTGTAGACGAGCAGGCCCTCGTTGGGGGTGGGGCTCACGCCCATCATGAAGCCGCCCACGTAGACGAGTCCCCCGTGGGTCGCGAGCGCGAGGACCTGGTTGTTCGAGGGGTCGGTGTAGGGAGCCCAGGGGAGGTGCTCTCCGGTCACCCCGTCGAACGCCGCGACCCGACCCAGCGCCTGTCCGCCGGGCAGTCTCAGGTTGCCGCTCAGGTACACGGTCGAGCCATCCATGGCGATCGCGCTCTCGCCGCCGGTGGCCGGGTACCAGGGCGTCACATTGCCGCTCAACGCGTCGAGGGCGGCGACTCCCACGCGTGCCTGGCCATTGATGGTCGAAAAGTCCCCGGTCACGAACAGCGGACCGTCGGCGCCGCGTGCGATGGCGTTGATCCGGCCATTCGGAGCAGCGGCGAAAGGCAAGCGAGCTCCGCTCGCCGCGTCGAGCGCCCCAATGCGTGTGCAGGGCAGCCCGCCCAGCGTGGTGAAGTCGCCGGTCACATAGACCGTCGATCCGGACACCAGGAGCCTCGACACCCAGATGTCGGCGCCGGGGTTCCATGGACCCGCGGCAGCTGTGGCGGGGCTCAGCGCCGCGAGTCTTTCGCGCGGCTGTCCTCCGATGCTCGTGAATGAGCCGCCCACGAACACGGCTTCCGGAGTCGCGACCACCGTGGCGACTCGTCCGTTGGCTGCGGGGTTCCACGCCGTGAGCGCCCCGGTGGCCAGCTGGAACGCCGCGAGACCCGCTCGGGGCTGGCCGTTCGCGCTGGAGAAGCCACCGGCCGCATACAGAACCGAACCCGAGATGCTGAACTGATCGACGTATTGGTCGATCGTCGGCGCCCACGCGGTCAGCGTTCCGGTGACGGCATCGATGGCCGCGAGATTCGTGCGCGGCACCATGCGCATGCCGGAGTACTGTCCGCCGACGAACAGGTGATCGGCGCCCAGCCCGATCGTGTAGACATCCCCGTTGGGACTCGGGTTCCACGCCGTCGCGAGGCCCGTCGTGGCATCCAGCGCCGCCACGCCTCGGCGGCTCGCGCCGCCGGCCGTCTGGAAGTTGCCGCTCACGTACACCGTGTTGCCGCCGCGAATGATGCCCGAGATGTTCCCCCGGACGTCGGGATTCCACGCGGTCATGGCGAGTGTGGCTTCATCGAAGGCCACGACGCAGTTCCGGGCCTCGCCGCCGATCGTGCTGAAGGGTCCGCCCACGTAGACATTGCCCTCGCCGATGGCGATGTGGTCGATGCCGGTATTGGGGGCCGGGTTCCACGCGACCGGGGCAGCCGTGATGGCGTCCAGGGCCACGAGGTACCGCTGCGCGAGCGAACTCGTGCCGGTGAACCAGCCGCCCAGGTACACGCGGGTTTCGCTGGCCGCAAGCACGATGCTGCTGTTCGGGCCGACGAGCGCGGGATTCCACGGCAGCACGGCAGCGGTCGTTCTGTCGATGGCGGCGAGCCTGTTCCGCAGCTGCCCGCCGGCGCTGGCGAAGAACCCGGCAATGAAGATCGTCGAGCTGTTGTACGCAATCTCCGTCACCTCCGCGCTCGTTCCCGCGAGGGTCACGTTCCACGGCAGGACTTCGTGCGTGGTCATGTCGACCGCGGCAATGCCTGTGCGGGCCTGACCACCCACCTGGGTGAAGCTGCCACCGAGATAAAGAGTCGAGCCTACCGCCAGCAAGGTCCCCACCCGGCCGTTCGGGGCGAGGTCCCAGGGGTCGAGCGAGCCGTCGGCGCGAATGTGCGCGAAGTGAAGTCGCGTTTGCTGTCCGATCGCGATGAGGTTGCCGCAGAGGAACCAGCCGCCCTGGCCGTCGGGAGCGGAGCCGTAGACTTCGCCGCAGACAGCCGGCCATGCCGGGTCCGGCGTGCCGGTCGCCAGGTGGACCCGGCTCGACGTGCCGGTGCGTTGGCCGACCGCCGAGAACCACCCGCCCACGTAGATCACGTCACCGGCGGAGATGAGCGAAGTCACGACGCCGTCCACGATGCACGTCTGTCGTGTGGGGTACTGCGCCTGCGCCCGCGCGGGCGAGGCAACGAGCGCAACGGAAAACAGGGCGAGCAGCCCGATGACGAGCGAAACACACACGCCCGGTGGGCGGCGTTCGAGGCGAGCAATGAAGGACACGGGTGCCTCCGTGGTTCGGGACCGAACCAGGTGGGCGCGTCGAGCGCGGGGGGGATGCGACTCGATCGTGCGAGCGCGCGGGTCGGGAGCGGGCGCAGGGCGTGAGAGTCCTGCGGAAGCACGCTGCGGGCAAGCGGCCGGCTTCGTCTCGGGGGAACGCGCGCGCTCCGCTCGAGGCGCCCCTTGACGGGCTCCCATCCCGAGGAGCCCAATAGGGGCAGGGAAGCAGCCGGTACTGCCGCACGGGCCTGATTCGTGCGCGCCTGCGCCCCGGGCGACAGGAACCGCGCGCTCCCGGGAGGAAGCCATGCCTTCGATCG
>JADLGX010000127.1 GCA_020849095.1 Candidatus Eiseniibacteriota bacterium | reverse complement strand
TGCTCGCACCGGGCCTCGATGTGAAGGAACCAGGCTTCCGGCTTCTCGAGATAAATCTCGAGGTTCCGGTGGTGCAGCACCCAGATCCACTGGTCGTACTCCCACGGCGAGCGCGGCGCGTCGATCTCGATGCTCACGGTCTCGCAGCAGCGCGTGCAGCCCGCGCACAGGTCGGCGTTCTCGTCCGCCGTCAGCAGGATCGCGTCGCGCTCGTCCTCGAGCAGCGTGGTTTCGTCGGGCGGGGTCACTTCTCGAGCACCTCGAGGCAGTTCTCGTAGCGCCCGAACGAGGGCATGAGGTAGACGCCGTTCGCCATGTCACGGCACTGGGCGAGCAGGTCGCGGGCGAGTTCGACGCCCACCTTCTGCCCTTCGTTGCCGGCGTCGTGCATGCGCGTGCGGATCCAGTCCGGCACGTGGATGCCCGGCACCTCGTTGTGCAGGAACTCGGCGTGACGGAAGGACTGCAGCGGCAGGATCCCGATCAGGAGCGGGATCGGCGGCATTCCGCCCAGCTTGTGGAGGAAGTTCTCCCAGCACGACAGCTCGTAGACCGGCTGGGTCATCACGAACTGCGCGCCGGCCGCGAGCTTGTTGCGGAAGTGGTCGATCTCGTGGTCGAGGTTCTCGGCGGTCGGGTTCACCGCGCAACCGATGCTGAACGCCGTCGGCGCGCCGATGGACGTGCCGGAGTCGTCCGTGCCGCGGTTCATCTTGCCCACGATGCCGATCAGCCCGACCGAGTTCGTGTCGTAGACCGCGGTCATGTTCGGGTAGTCGCCGAGGGCCGGCGGGTCACCCGTCAGGCAGAGGATGTTGCGCAGCCCGAGCGCGTGGGCGCCGAGCAGGTCGCTCTGCAGCCCCATCAGGTTCCGGTCGCGCGTCGTGTAGTGGAGGATCACCTCGACCTGGGGATGCAGCCCGTGGATCTGGAAGGCGAGCGACATGGCGCTCATGCGGATTCGCGCCATGGGCGAGTCGGCGATGTTGATGCAGTCCACGCCTCGCTCGGCCATCATGCGCGCGCCGGCCAGCACCTTCTGCGTGTTGATGCCGCGCGGCGGATCGATCTCGACGCTCACGGTGAACTTGGAGCGCAGCTTCTGCAGCAGCGTGGGCTCTTCGGCCGCCGCCGGAGGCTCGTCGGCCGGCGCCTTGTCGAGCACGTGGACCTCGGCCCCCGAAGGCAGGAGTTCCGCCGGCAGGTGGGAGGAGAGGCGCTCGCGCATGGCGCGGATGTGCGCAGGGGTCGTGCCGCAGCAACCGCCCACGAGCCGCGCGCCGAGCGCCACCGCGCGCGCGGCGAAGTCGGCGAAGTACTCGGGGCTGGACAGGTAGACGTAGCGGCCGTCCACGAACTGCGGCAGCCCGGCGTTGGGCATGATCGACAGCGGGGTCGAACCGGCGGCGGCCGCCATTTCCTCGAGCACTTCGAGCGAAGGCTGGGGGCCGACGCCGCAGTTGACGCCGATCACGCTGGCGCCGGCGCCGATCAGCGCCTTGGCGATCAGCTGTGGGGTGTGGCCATAGCGCGTCTTGCCGTCCAGACCGAACGTCATCTGGGCCACGATCGGCACTTCGGCGCTCACCGAGCGGATCGCGCGCATGGCGGCGAGGATCTCGCTGAGGTCCTGGAACGTCTCGAGAAGGAAGACGTCGAGGCCGCCTTCGAGCAGCCCCTCGGCCTGCTCGCGGAAAGCCACTTCGGCCTCGGCCACCGCGACGCTGCCGAACGGCTCGATGTGCGAGCCGAGCGGTCCCATCGCGCCGGCCACGAAGGCGGTCGTGCCGACGATCTCGCGCGCGTTGCGCGCCACCTTGACGCCCTGGCGCGCGATGACCCGCGCCTTGCCGGAGAGTGCGTGGCCGGCCAGCCGGATCGAGTTCGCGCCGAACGTGTTGGTCTCGATCAGCTCCGCGCCCGCGCTCAGGTACTCGCGGTGGATGCCTTCGATGAGTCCGGGCTGGGAGAGGTTGAGTTCGTCGAAGGAGCGGTCGTAGCCGATGCCGCGAGAGAACAGCAGCGTTCCCATGGCGCCGTCCGCGAGGATCGGGCCGTGGGCGAGGCGGGCGAGGAATGGAGAGGGAGTCGACATGTGCCGCGCAATCTAAGGGGCGGGAGGCCCCCATTCAAGCCGGGCGCCGCTCTTCGCGCCTTGGCCCGCGCGTTTCATCTGCTACATTGCGCTCCATCGTGACCCCAACCGCACTGCTCGTCTCGGCCGGTCTGCTTCTCGCGACCCCCCATGTGCCCACGCTGTCGCCCGCGGACGTGCGCCCCGGGCAGTCCGCCGTCGTCCGGACGGTCTTCGCGGGCGACTCGATCGAAACGTTCGACGCCGTGATCCTCGGTGTCATGGATGGCGGACGCAGCGACGGCCGCATCATCCTCGCGCGCGCCACGTCCGAGCGCGTCGTCGCCACCGGCGTCGCGCAGGGCATGAGCGGATCGCCCGTTTACGTGGACGGCAAGCTCATCGGCGCGCTCTCGAGCGGCTGGGGATTCTCGCGCGAGCCCATCTTCGGGATCACCCCGATCGGCGAGATGCTCGAGGTGCTCGACCGCCCGGACGGCCCGGCGGGCGAGGGCGCGAGCGGACCGTCGGGCATCGAAGGCGGCGCGAGCCCGCGATACCGGGAGCTGTCGTGGACCGACGAGCCCGATGCGGGCCCGTCCGGCCCGGTGTCCCGTGCGCCCGCGCCCGGCCGGCCCGCGTTCCTGCCGCTGCCGCTGGCGGCCGGCGGGCTGAATCCCGCCGCGTTCGACGAGGTGAGCCGGATGTTCGCCGCGAGCGGCTTCACCGTCACGCCCGGAGGGCGCGCGGCTCCCGGCGGCTCCACGAAGATCGTGCCCGGCAGCGCGGTCGCGGTGGACCTGCTGCGCGGCGACCTGAACTTTTCGGCGATCGGAACGGTCACCTATGTGGACGGCGACCGCGTGCTGATCTTCGGGCACCCGTTCTTCCAGGCGGGCGCCGTGCGGCTGCCCTTCTCGACCGCGCACATCGTGAGCATCCTTCCGAGCTACAACCTGTCGTTCAAGCTCGGCGTTCCCGGCACGCCGATCGGAACCGCGACGCAGGATCGCCGGCCGGCGGTCGCCGCGCGGCTCGGTCCGGCCCCGCACCTCATGCCCTTCGCGGTCTCCGTGTTCCAGGACGGGCGGCGACAGGAGTTCCGGTTCGAGACGGTCGAGGACCGCATGATGCTCTCCCAGCTGGTGGGCGCTGCGGCCATGAACAGCGTGATGGAGTCCGGCGGCGGCAGCCCCATGCAGACGGTGAAGTGGTCGCTGACCGCGTGGCGCGGCGGGCGCTCGCACCGCCTGGCCGACATCACCGCGGGCGAGATGCCGCTCGGCGAGGCGGTGGCCGGCGCGACCGGGCCGCTGCGCTTCCTCTACGGAAACTCGTTCGAGCGCTTTGCGCTCGACAGCCTGCGCCTGGAGTTCACCGTCGCGCCCGGCCGGCGCCAGTTCACGCTGCGGGCCGCCACTCTCGGCGCGCCCACCGTGCGTCCCGGCGGCACGGCCCGCGTCCGCGCGGAGATCGAACTCTGGCGCGGCGAGCGAACGGCCGTCGACCTCGACGTGCCCGTGCCCGCGGAACTGCCGGACGGCCGCTACCAGCTGTTCGTGGGCGGCGGCGCCGAATGCGACCGCCTGACGGCCACCCGCCAGCCCTCGCGCTTCCGCCCCGTGTCGGTCGCCGATGCGTGGGGCAAGCTGGCCGCCGTCCGCGCCTCGGACGCGATCTACACCGCGCTGTGGGCGCGCGCTCCCGAAGTGACCGCCGACGGCGAAGGGTTTCCCGAGTTGCCCGCTTCCGCCCTGGCCGTACTCGCCGCTCCGCAGTCGGCGGGCGATCGCGCGCGCCGCTCGGAATGGGCGGTCTTCGCGGATCGGGGCCGTCCAGTGGACGGCCAGCTCCGCGGGGAAGTCATGCTGGAGTTGATCGTGGATCGCAAGGCGCCGTGAGGCGCGGAGAAAGCCCGATGCGCAAACTCGCGCTCATCGCAGTGATGTTCCTCGCCGCGCTGTCGTCGTCCGTCGCCGCCGCCTTCGCCACCGAGACGCAGTGGTGGAGCAGCCAGTCGTTCGCCGACTACGCCAAGGCGGAGTCGCGCGGCGTGGTCGTGCGCCCCGACGGCGTGCTGGAAGCCGGCCCGGCCGCGGTGTCGTTCACGGACGACAGCCTGCGCGCCGCTTGGGCGGTGGCCCCGCTCGCCGACGGCTCGGTGGCGATCGCGGGCGACCACGGCCGCATCGACCGCTGGACGGCCGCGGGCGGAGTGCGCCCCTGGGTGCGTCTCGGCGCGGGGCAGGTGTTGTGCCTGGCGCGCGACGGCAACACGCTGCTCGCCGGCACGGGGCCGCGCGGGCTCGTCTACCGCATCGCGGCGAACGGCGACACCACGCTGGTCACGCGCACGAACGAACGCTACGTGTGGGCGATCGTTCCCGGCGCCAACGGGGTGGTGTGGGCCGCGACCGGAACGCGCGGGCAGCTGCTGCGCATCGAGAAGGGGGTCTCGCGGGTCGTGTTCGATTCCGAAGAGAGCAACCTCGTCTCTCTCGTGTCCGACGGCGCGGGTGGCGTGTACTCGGGCGGGGATTCGCGCGGACGCATCTACCGGACGCTCGCGTCGGGCGAGACGCGGACCGAGTTCGACGCGCCCGAGGACGAAGTGCGCGCCCTGGCGCGCGCGGCCGACGGTTCGC
>JADLGX010000126.1 GCA_020849095.1 Candidatus Eiseniibacteriota bacterium | reverse complement strand
TGCGCGGGGTCGCGAAAGTTGACGGCGAGCAGGTGGCGGGCAGCGGTCATGGGCGGCGGGCCACCGTTCCGATGACGTGGCTGGTCCACAGCGCCCAGCGCTGGCCGCGCCACGAGGCGCGCAGACCGTCCCAGCCGTCCGACCAGAACGCGGGCCCCTTCGGGTGCAGCGGCAGCTTGATCCCGAGCCCGCGCTTGAGCACCTCGCGCGTCACGCGGTACCACAGGCCGGGCACCATCCAGTCGCCGTAGGTCCGCACCACCTCGAGCCCGGTCGAGGCGCACAGGCGCTCGAGCTGCGAAGGCGTGAACTGCGTCTCCCACCCGGCAAACCACTTGTTGAGCAGGATGAGCACGTTCTTCATCACCGTGTACAGGTGGAAGGTCTGCGGCACGTCCACGATCATGCGCCCGCCGCGCGCGGTGACGCGCGCGTTCTCGTTGAGCAGCGGCATGGGATCGCGAAAGTGCTCGAGCAGTCCCTGGTGGAACGACACGTCGATCGACTGGTCGCGGAACGGCATGCGCGTCGCGTCGGCCTGCACGAGCATCACGGGAACGCCCTGCGCCTCGGCCTGCTTCCGGACCAGCGCGAGCGACGCCGGCGAATAGTCGAGCACGACACCGCGCGCGCCCATGCGCGCCAGCTCGATCAGGTCGCGCCCCGAGCCGGCGCCGATCTCCATGACGACCTTGCCCACCACCGGGCCGTCGGCGAGCGCTTCGCGCACGAGCCGTCCGCCGGTGGAATAGGTGTCGTCGATGTCGGCCGTGTGGCCCTTCCAGTACGACTCCCAGTGTTCGAGAGTGGATGAACGCGCCATGGTGTGTCCTCCGATGCCTACTCGCCCCACTGCAGGCGTTCCGCGAGGAACGGCGGCAGTCCGGCGTCGCGGATGCGCTTCATGGCCGCCGGGATGTCGTACTCCAGGCGGACGTGCTCGAACGTGAAGCGCTCGTCGTCGAAGAGCAGGTAACCCGCGCGCCGGTCGCCGTCGCGCGGCTGTCCCACGCTGGGCACGTTGACCAGGTAGCGCCGCCCGGCGCGGCCCAGCACGCGCGGCTCGCGCGAGTAGGTGACCAGCTCGCCGTCGAGCTCGAACGTTCCCGGGTAGTGCGAATGCCCCACGAAGCACACGGACTCGGCGCAGGACTCCATCTCGAACGCGGCGTCCCCGGGCGACAGCACGTAGTGCCATTCTTCGGGTTCGGCGGGCGACGAGTGCACCAGCCGCACGCCGCGCCACAGCACGCTCATGGGCAGATCGCGCAGGTACTGCACGTTCTCCGGCGTGAGCGTGTCGGTGGTCCACGTGGCGGCCTTGGCCGCGTCGGGATTGAAGTAGCCCAGCTTGATGCGGCCGCAGGCCGCCATGTCGTGATTGCCGGCCACCGCGGCCTCGAGGGTCGCGCGGACGCGGTCGATGCACTCGTTGGGCGCGGCGCCGTATCCGACGAAGTCCCCGAGGCACACCAGCGTCCCGGCGCCGCGCGCCGCGATGTCGGCGAGCGTGGTGTCGAGCGCGTCGATGTTGCCGTGGATGTCCGAGAGGATCGCGTGAAGCATCAGAACTCCTCGGGCCGGAGCGTCCGCGCGGCGCGATCCAGCACGCCGTTCACGAACCGCCCCGACTCCTCGCTGCCGTACGTGCGCGCCAGCTCGATGGCCTCGTCCAGCACCACGCGCGCCGGCGAGCCGGGACGCGCCATGAGTTCGGCCACCGCGATGCGCAGCACCGCGCGATCGGTGGCGGCCAGCCGGTTGAGCGGCCAGTGCTCGGCCGACTCGCGCAGCGACGTGTCCACTTCGGTCCCGCGCGCCTCGAGCGCCTTGACGATGTCCACGATCAGCTCGCGCTGGTCGGCGGAGAGCGTCTCCTCCTCCGCGCGCAGCTTCCACGCGAACGCGTAGGAGTCGCCCGCCACGTCGGCCTGGAACGCCACGCGGAACGCCACCTCGCGCGCCCGCCGCCTCATGCCCGTCGCCGTTCCGCTCACCGTGCCCCCGCTTCGTGCGAGGCGCGCGCCATGCGCACGCCGGCCAGCGCCACCTGCGACCCCGTGTTGCCGTGCTCGCCACCGCTGCGCGATTCGGCCTGCGACACATCGTACGCCGCGAGCACGCCGTTGAGCACCGGCACGCCGGTGTCGAGCGCCACGCGCATGAGTCCTTCGGACGCCGCGTCGGCGACCAGCCGGAAGTGCTCGGTCTCGCCGCGGATCACGCAGCCGAACGCCAGGATGGCGTCGAACGCGCCGCTGCTGGCCGCCCACAGCGCGGCCACGGGCAGTTCGTACGCGCCGGGCACCCAGCGCACCTCGACGTCGCCGTCGGAGGCGCCCTGCTGGGCCAGCACGGCGAGCGCGCCGTCCACGAGGCGCGTCACCACGCTCTCGTTCCACTGCGCGGCCACGATGCAGAAGCGCAGTCCGGTGGCGTCCGCTTCGGGACGCATGTGTCTGACGCTCACGTTTCCCCCAGCGCCAGGTCGAGCAGGTGCCCGAGCTTGTCGCGCTTCGTCGAAAGATAGCGGCGGTTGTGCCGGTTGGCCTTCACCTGGACCGGAACGCGGCTGGTGATCTCGAGGCCGTACGCCTCGAGCCCCACCACCTTGCGCGGGTTGTTGGTGAGCAGGTCTATTTTGCGCACGCCCAGGTCGGCCAGGATCTGCGCGCCGATGCCGTAGTCGCGCAGGTCGGCCGGAAAACCCAGCTGGATGTTGGCCTCGACCGTGTCGAGCCCGCGATCCTGGAGCGCGTACGCGCGCAGCTTGTTGGCCAGGCCGATGCCGCGGCCCTCCTGGCGCAGGTAGAGCAGCACGCCCGAGCCGCGCTTTTCGATCGCGCGCATGGCGGCGTGCATCTGCGGGCCGCAGTCGCAGCGGCACGAGCCGAACACGTCGCCCGTCAGGCACTGCGAGTGCACGCGGACGAGCGCGGGCTTGCGCGCCGAGATGCGCCCCTTGACCAGCGCCACGTGATGGTCGCCCTCGAGCAGGCTCTCGTACAGGTGCATCTGGAAGTTGCCGTCCGCGGTGGGCAGCGGAACGGTGACCACGCGCTGCACCAGCTGCTCGCGGTGACGGCGCCATTCGATCAGGTCGTGAATCGTCAGGATGCCGAGCCCGTGCTGCTTGGCGAAGCGCTGCAGTTCGGGCAGCCGCATCATGCGGCCGTCGTCGGCCATGATCTCGCAGCACGCCGCCGCGGGGCGAAGCCCGGCGATGCGGCACAGGTCGGGCGCGGCCTCGCTGTGCCCGGCGCGGCGCAGCACGCCGCCCGGCACCGCGCGCAGCGGGAACACGTGGCCGGGTCGCGAGAAGTCGGCGGTCTTGGCGGACGGGTTCGCGAGCGCGCGGTAGGTGCGCGCGCGATCGAACGCCGACACTCCGGTGGTGGTGCCCTTGCGAACGTCCACGGACTCCGTGAACGGCGTGCCCAGCCGCGACGTGTTCTCGGTCACGAGCAGCTTGAGCCCGAG
>JADLGX010000125.1 GCA_020849095.1 Candidatus Eiseniibacteriota bacterium | reverse complement strand
CGTGGTGCTGCTCGTGCCCGGCCAGGATGGAAAGCAGCGCCCGGACGGTGACCGGCTGGCCATTGGCGGTGCCGCGCCGGGCGATGGCCTCGGGATCGAAGCTGCGAAACAGCGTCAGGCTGGCCGCACGCACGCTGGCTAACTCCGCCACCAGGTCGGCCATCGTGCGGGCGCCAAAGCGTCCGGCCGGCACGTAGGCGTTCTCGTCGAAGCCCGGCAGGTCGGTGGTGTCGGCCCGGCCAATGCGCAGAGCTCGATACGCGAACACCCGTTCGGCGTCGCTCAGGTGCCCCACCACCTCCTTCACGCTCCACTTGCCCACGGCATAGCGGAACTCCGCCTTCTCGGCGCTGGTGGCGGCGAGCAGGCGCGGCGTGCTGATGGTGAGCGCCTCCAGTATGGCCATGGGGTCGGGCCCCACCTTGTCCACGTACTTGCCGTAGTAGGGCGCGTACTCATCGGGAGCGGGCAGCGTGTAGAGCGGCATGAGGTCTCCTCGCGGATGGGTGCGGGCTTCGAGCGAAACGTCAGGGCACGATGCGCAGGCGGGACTCGCCGCTGCGCACCAGCAGGTCGGGGTCGTACATGCTGCCGGCCGAGGCGGGCAGCGCGGTCCACGCTCCCGGCACTTCGGGACGCAGGAGGTATTCGATGACGGTGTCCCCGGATTCGATCTCCTCCACGAAGAACACGGCGCGGTCGTCCCGCGCCTCGGCGCTGAGCGACCACGGCCGGTCCACGCCGGGCGGCAGCACCTGGTCGATCTCGAAGCCCGCGGGACGCGGGTCCTCGATGAGCAGCCGGTCCAGCGTGCCGCCCGCCGACAGCGTGAGCCGCACGAGGATGGTCTCGCCCACGCGCACCGGCGCCTTGGGATCGAGCGGCGTGGTGAGCCAGCGCGGTCGACCGCGCCGGTCGGCGGTGCGCTCGGCGTGGAAGTACTCGCGCTTCACTTGCAGGCGCTTGTCGGTGCTGACCGGCCCGGGGCTCGGCACGTTGGCGCGCGCCGACCACGACCAGAACAGGCTGCCGCCGTCGCCGCGCGTCATCGCGAGCGCGTTGGCGCCGGGGTTCAGCTGGGCGGCGGGCACGCGCAGCGTGACGCCCGCGGCGAAAGCCCCGCCGGAGCCCACCGGCCCGTCGAGCAGCGGCGCGCCGTTCCAGGTGACGCGCGCCGAGGCGGTGCCCTTGAACTGCTCGGGCCGCGCCTCGAGCCAGCGGCCGATGGCGGTGGCCGCCTCGCCGGTCACGAGCGTGTTGCGCCAGCCGCGCCCGCTGCGCCGCGTGGCGAGCGCGCGCACCAGCTGATCGGCGCGCGCATCCGTGGGCGCCACGGTGGCGAACGCCTCCAGCGCCAGCGCGGTGTTGCCGAGCGCGTCGCCGTACCACGCCTGCGGGTCGTCGGGCGGAAACGTGAGCCCGGTGGCGTCGGTCACGCCGCGCGCGGCCAGCAGTTCGAGCGCGGTCTTCGCGTCGGCGCCGTCACCGGCGCGCGCGAGCGCGATGGCCACGCACGCCAGCCCCGCGGTGCCGAGCCGGTTGCGCTGCGCGAAGGCAGTGCGCGCCATGGTGCGCGGCAGCTCGGCGAGTTCGCCCAGGTCGGACGCGCCGTCGCCCAGCGCGAGCAGCGGCGACAGGTGCATGGCGCAGTAGGCTTCGCCGTCCACCGAGCGCACGTCCATCATCAGGCGCGGCAGCGCGTACTGCGCCTGGCGGATGGCGTTGAGCGCCGCGTCGCCCTGGATGCCGGCGTTGGCGGCGCGGGCCAGCGCGCCGATCGCGAGCGACGACAGGTAGGGATCGCCCTCGCCCGTCCGCCACCAGCCCCAGCCGCCCAGGTCCAACTGCAGCGCCACCAGCCGCTGCACGTAGGGCGTGAGCCTTCGCGCGGGGTTTTCCCAGCCGGGAACGGCGACGCCCGCTGGGCGTGCGGCCGCGAGCAGCGCGAGCGGTGGCGTGAGCGCGCTGGCGGTCTGCTCGGTGCAGCCGTACGAGTAGGCGGCCAGGTGCTCGATGCCGTCCAGCGCGAGCGCCGCCGGCGAGGGCGACAGCTCCACGCGCACGTCGCTGCCGGTGCGCACGAGGTCGGCGGGCAGGTTCACGGTCTCGGCGAGCGTGGCCGCGGCCGCTCCGCCCGTGGCGCCCTTCAGCACGCCCGCGCCGCGGAGCGCCAGCGCCACGACGCGCGGGTTCACCGCCACCTTCTGCTCGAGCGCGTCGGAGTCGGTCTTGCCCTTGGCGCGGAACAGGAACGTCGCCACGGCGTCGCTGCCGTCGCGCGGCGGCTCGGCCGCGCTGGTCACGGCCCAGCCGGTGCGCGACTCGCCGCTGGCGGGCAGGTTGCTGGTCGCGGTGGCGGCGCCGGTCAGCTTTGCGGCGCCGCTCACGGTGAGCGCCTCGGTCACGCCGGTCAGCGGCGCGGCGGTGCGGTTGGTCACGATGCTCGTGAGCGTGGCCTCGTCGCCCGCCACGAAGTGGCGCGGAAGCGCCAGGCGCGAGACGAGTTCCTTGCTCACGCGCGTGCGCGAAACCGCGGCGCCCACCAGCGTGGAGCGGGTCATGCCGCGCGCGGTGGCGCGCCACGTGGTGAGGTTGTCCGGCCAGCGAAGCGTCACGCTGCCGCGCCCGTCGGCGCCCGTGACCACGGTGGGCGCCCACAGCGCGACGTCGCGGAAGTCGCGCCGCACGTCGCCCGCGTCGCCCTTGTCGGCGCCCGCGTAGTAGAGCGTCGGAAAGCTCACCACGGTGGTCACCCAGTTGGGGCGGCGGCCATAGAAGATG